>DASUGE010000391.1:0-13799 GCA_036274215.1 Polyangiaceae bacterium
CGGCCGCTGAGCTCGGAACCCTTCCCGCTGCTGACAGGTGGTCCCATCATCCAGCAAAACTCCTGATCCCATTCATCGGCAAAAATCGCCTCACGCCTACCCCGCGGGTGGTCCCATCTGCCTGCAAATGGGGTGGTCCCATCCCCCTGCAAAAAACTCCGCCGCCCTGGTCCCCTGAGGCCGCAAACCGGCACGAGGCCGCCGAGAACGCTGCCAGCGCACCTCTTGCCGGCGCTGCACGGCGTCAACGTCACCTCGCGCTGGCGCTGCACAACGTCAACGTCGCCAGACGACGCCCCATCAAGCACCATAGCTAGACTCATGACGACGATGCCGAAGCGCGCCAGCGCATCTCTCGTCGGCGCGCACAACGTCAACGTCGCCACACGACCCCCGCCCCAAGCACCATAGCTAGATTCAAGACGAGCCCACCGAGAAGCGCACCCCCGCACCTCTCGGCGACGCACACAGCGTCATCGTCGCCAGACGACGCCGCCCAAGCACCATGGCTAGATTGTGGCGAGACGCGGGGACGGGCCAACGCGCGTTTCGTGGATGCGAGTAGCATCGACAGCCATTGACGACGTCGGGCCGAGCACTATATCTAGGCTCAGGATGACGCAGCGGGGACGGCGGGGACGCACCTCTCGTCGGGGTGAGCAGCAGCTTGCACTCGCGTTTCCGTTCACGTGGGGCGGCGCGCGAGGGGGAGCGGGCCGCAAGCGTGCGGAGCGGGGGAACACGCCGCACGTGGCTCGTCCGCGCCACCGCGCGGGCGAGCCAGTTCACGTCACGCTCCGCGCACGGCTTGCCCCTCTGCGCAGTCAGCATGTCTTTCCCACCGTTCGGCTCGCATTGCTGCGTGCCGCTCGGCGGTACCCGGACCGCTTCTGGCTCGTGCATTTCTCGATTCAACACGACCACTTGCACCTCATCGTCGAGGCGAAAGACAAGCGCTCTCTATCGAGCGGCGTCCGCAGTGTCGCGGTTCGGGTCGCCCGCTACGTGAACGATCTTCTGTCGCGTCGCGGCCCGCTCTGGGCGGACCGCTTTCACAGCCGACCGTTGAAGACACCTCGCGAAGTGCGCAATGCGCTCGTCTACGTGCTCGCGAATTTCAGGAAGCACGCGCGCCGTGCCCCGCGGAAAGGCATCGATCCGTTTTCTTCCGGGATGTGGTTCGACGGGTGGAGAGAATGGAGGCCGAGCTCCGGGGTCGCGCCGCCGCTGGCGGCGGGACGCCGGTCGCTGCTCACCGCGACTCGCGACGCAGCGGCGGAGACGCCGGTCGTTTCGGCCGCCCGGTCTTGGCTCGTCAACGTGGGGTGGCGAGGACACGGGCTCATCGCGCTCGACGAAGCGCCTCGTGACGACGCGCGGGGGTGACGGCAACCGCGCTTTCCGCCGCGGGCCAGCGTTTCAAACCTGGATCTGCCGGGCCAAATTGGCGTGCAGAAGCCAGGGTTCCTGGTGCAGGTGCAGCGTTTCGAGGCTTCGGTTCAACTTGAGCTCGATGGCGTCGATCTCGACGGGGAGCTTGCCTTGCTTCCGCGCGGTCTCGAGCTCCTCGCCGAGACGGCGCACTTGCATGAAGAGGCCCGCCTTGGCGGCGCGCAGGTGTTGGTTGGTCGCGGCGCCGGCGTGCTTGTACGCGTCGACGAGGGTGGCGCGGCCGTCGCCGTCGACGTCTTTGGGCGCGCGAAGCCAGTTGAAGAACTCGAGCATGAAGAGGTTCGCGGTCCAGCTGCTCACGCCGTCCGAGCCGTTCTTCTGCTTGATCGGCGGCATGTTGATGGGCGCGCTGAGGCTCGGGTTCAGGTTGGTCGCGCCGATGGTGACGGTCTCGGGCTTCTGCGTCGCGTCGAGCAGGTTGAAGATGCCGCCGTAGCATTGCGTCACGAGCAGCGTCGCGTGCGAGATGCCGGCGACCGAACGAACGTCGGTGAGGAGCTTGGTGGGGCTCACCGTGTGAGCCGTGGGCCCGAGCCCCGCCGTGCTGCCGTGACCGGCGACCGTCGTGAAAACATGCTGGTAGCGCGACGTTGCAGCGAGCTTCGACGCTACCTCTTCGACGGAATGAATCGCGGAAATCCCGTAGGGGGTGAGGTACGGCCCGGGCGTCGGATGATCGACGAACACGCGAATGTGCGCGTCCGCGACGCCGCGGTGCCGCAGGCAATCGACGGCGAAGATCACGTCGTAGAGGTGGCGCGGCTCGTGCGAGCACGACACGAACACCCAGAGCGTGTTCGTCTTCGTGACTTTCCACACCCCGCTCACGGTGAGAAACGCGTCAGGCGACGTTCACGCATGCCGAGCCGTACGCGGATGCGTCCGAGAAGCTCACCGCTTCGCGCAGCTCGAAACTCTCGAGGTTTGCACCGTTCGGCGCTGGCATGATGGTCCCCGCATGCGAAAGCAGATAGAGGTCGCCGCGATCCGTCACGAGCACGAACCCCGCCTCCGCGTGCTCCACGACGTACAGCGAATAAACGCCGTCCCGCACGAGCTCCTTCACCTCACGCGGCGTGCTTCGAAGCGTATCGGAATGAATCAGCTTCATGACGGTGCTCGCTTTCGATCCTGACGCCAACGTCCCGGTCACGCGACGTCCTCGTGTGACAGAGAATGTCAGAGCCGAACCAGCCGCGACCCAACAATTGTCCTCCGAAAGCCGCCCCCAGCGCCACTTGTCCTCGAATTCATTAGATTTTTCCACCACGCGCCGCATCTCCCTCATCGATTCCCGCGCCAAGCTCGGCGAGGTCGCGTCGCGAAGACCAGCCACGCGACATGCGGGCAAAAGACGCTGTGACACGGGTCGGCAGGCGAGCCGACATCGACGCGGGATTTCACCATCAGCGCCCCCGCGAACGCTCGGGTGATCGCCTAGACGACCGTACCCAGCGCGGAAAGCAAACTGAGACCGATCAGGCTTCGTCATTGCCCGCACGAACGGCGTGATTAGAAGAATTCTGCGGTCGTGCATTCAGCTCTTGTCTTCTTGGCGCACGGAAACGAGAAGGATCGAACCAGGATGAAGCACCGAGCAAAGCCCTTCTCGCGGGCGAGTTTCGTCGTCTCACTCTCGACGCTGGTTCTCGCGTGTGCGAGCGAAGCGCAGCAGCCGCCGCCCGCCACTCCGGCGGCGATGGCCACCGCCGCACCAGCTCCTCCACCACCTCAACCTGCGGCAATCAGCGCGAGCCCGCCGCCCGGCGCGGCACCGGTTGCGGCGAGCGCTCCTCCTCCGGCGGCTGCCGCGCTATCGCCGCCCATCTCCGAGAAAGCCGTCGCAGAGGCGACCGGCGTCGAGAAAGCCGAGACGAGCCCCGATGGAGTCGTCAAGGCGTCATTCCCCCGCAAGGATACCGAGGTTCTCGTGGAGGGCTGGAAGATCCCGCCGTTCATGGGACTCACCTCGTGGGTGGCCTTCTCGCCCGGCAAACGTGGCGTCGCCGAAGCCATGATCATGGGCGACCTCGTGCTGTTCGAGGACGAGGTGAACCCGGTCATGTCCGTCCTCCTCGAGCATGGGATCGATGTTACGGCCCTGCACAATCACTTCTTCTACGACAACCCGCACGTGTTCTTCATGCACGTCGGCGGCGAGGGCGCGGTTGGAGGACTCGGTGGCGGTGTGAAAGCCGCAATGGAGACCGTCTCACAAATCCGCAAGAAGGCTTCAAAACCGGGACACTCGTTCGGAGCTCCTCAACTGCCGGCAAAGAGCGCCATCGACGCGGCGAAGCTCGAAGCGGTTTTCGGCCTGAAGGGTCAGGCCAAGGACGGCATGTTCAAAGCGACCATGGGCCGCAAGACCACCGCAGGCTGTGGCTGTTCGGTCGGCAAGACCATGGGCGTCAACACTTGGGCTGGCTTCGCGGGCACCGATGACAATGCGGTGGTGGATGGCGACTTCGCCGTCTCGGAAGCGGAGCTCGAGCCCGTTCTCAAATCGCTGCGAGGAAGCAGGCTCAACATCGTCGCCATCCATCATCACATGAGCGGCGAAACCCCGCGCATTCTCTTCCTGCACTACTGGGGCCGCGGCAAGGCGGTCGACCTCGCTCAAGGCGTGAAGAAGGCCCTGGATCTAACGGCATGGGACAAGGGCGAGGTGCACGCCTAGGCGTGCGCCACTGCAATGAGCGAGCCTCTGCTTTCCGTCGAAAACGCAGCGTGGGCTCGCTCTCGTCAACGATGTGAGCTTCACGGCTCGTGCCAAGCGGAGTTACCGCGTCGTTGTCCTGCGCTGCACCTGACTTTGACCTGCCCCCTCCCTCAGCCGCCCCGGTAATGCTTTTCAGCCTGCGCCGCCCTTCGCCTCACGTCGGCCCATCAAAAAATCCCGATCCCAATTTGACCGCCGCCCTCACTCACTCGGCGCTCACGCCGCCCCAACGCCGGCCCCACGCCGCCGTTCGTCACGCTCCGCGCGCGCTCGCGGGGAGCTCGAAGCGGAAGTAGTCGCGGGCGTTGCGGAAGGAGAGGTCGCGCACGAGGTCGCCGAGGAGTGGCTCGTCGTGCGGGAGGAGGCCGCGGTCGGCGTCGCTCGCGAGGATGGCGCAGAGCAGGCGGCGGAAGTATTCGTGGCGGGAGTAAGAGAGGAAGCTGCGCGCGTCGGAGACCATGCCGACGAAGCGCGCGAGGAGGCCGTGCGCGGAGAGGGCGTCGAGGTGGCGGCGCATGCCGTCGAGGTGGGCGAGGAACCACGACGCGGGGCCGAGCTGGAGCTTGCCGGGGATGGCGCCGCCCTGGAAGGTGCCGAGCAGGGTCGCGAAGACTTCGTTGTCGCGCGGGTTCAGGTTGTAGAGGATGGTGCGCGCGAGCTGGTCTTTGCGGTCGAGGTTGTCGAGGAAGCGCGCGAGCGGGCGTGCTTGCTCGAGGTCGCCGATGGAGTCGAAGCCCGTCGCGGGGCCGAGCGCGCCGAAGGCGCGCGTGTTGTTGTCGCGCTGGGCGCCGAGGTGGAGTTGTTGGACCCAGCCGCGGCGGGCGTCGAGGAGCGCAAGCTCGTGGAGGACGGCTGATTTGTAGCGTGCGGCCTCTTCGCCCGTGACGGGGGTGCCGTGAGAGGCGCGCTCGAAGGCGAAGCGCGCGTCGGTGAGGGAGTAGTCGTCGGCGTGGGCGCGCTCGAGGCCGTGATCGGAGAGACGACAGCCGGTTTGGTGAAAATAGGCGTGACGTGCTTCGAGTGCTGCCAGCAATTGGTCGTACGTGCGCACCGAAGCGCCGACGGCGGCACCGAGGCGCTCGAGCCAGGCGCGGAACGGGACGGGGTGCTCGACGCGGAGGGCGGCGTCGGCGCGGAAGGTGGGGTAGAGGCGCAGCGTTTCCGCGGCGGGCGAGCGCGCGTGAGCGACGTGGTGCTCGAGGGAGTCGGCGGGATCGTCGGTGGTGCAGACGACGGCGACGCGCGAGCGCTCGAGCAGGCCGCGCGCCCCGTAGCCGGGCGTGGTGAGCGCCTGGTTCGCGGTGTCGAAGATTTCGCGCGCGGAGCCCGGGTCGAGGTAGCGGCGCTTGCCGAAGGTGCGCTTGAGCTCGAGGTGGGTAACGTGGAAGAGGGGGTTTCTGAGGGTTTTGGGGACGGTTTGGGCCCAGGCCTCGAATTTTTCGAAGTCGGTCGCGTCGCCGGTGCAGAAGCGCTCGGCGATGCCGTTGGTGCGCATGGCGCGCCATTTGTAGTGGTCGTTGTCGAGCCAGAGCTCCGTGAGGGAACGAAAGCGATGGTCGGTCGCGAGCTCGCGCGGCGAGAGGTGGGAGTGGTAGTCGATGACGGGCTCGCGCTCGGCGTAGCCGTGGTAGAGGCGACGCGCGAGCTCGGTCTCGAGGAGGAAGTCGTCGTCGAAGACGCCGGGGGCCGTCATGGTTCTCGAGCGGTCGGGGCGAACGGGGCGAACGGGGCGAACGGGGCGAAAGCTTACGATGACCTTCGTTGCTAAGAGGCCCGAGGGCGTTCGAAAGGCTCAGCGCTGGATGCGGGCCGAGCCGCCGGCCGCGAAGGCGCGCACCTGCTCGAGGGTCGCCATGGTGGTGTCGCCCGGGAAGCTCGTGACGAGCGCGCCGTGGGCCCAGCCGAGCCGCACCGCTTCCTCGAGGCTTTTGCCGTTCAGGAGGCCGTAGAATAAGCCTGCAGCGAAGCCGTCGCCGCCGCCCACGCGGTCGAGCACGTCGAGCTCGGCGCTCGGGGCGACGGAGGGCTGGCCATCCATCCAGGCGACGGCGCTCCACGAGTGGCGGTTCGTGGAGTGAACGGCGCGGAGGGTCGTCGCGAGCAGCTTGAGGTTCGGGTACTTCTTCGTGACCGCTTCGATCATCGCGAGGAAGGCGCTGGGATCGAGAGCGCTCTTCGCGTGGACGTCCGGGCCGGGGATACCGAGGCCTTCCTGGAGGTCTTCTTCGTTGCCGACGAGCACGTCGGTCAAGGCGACGATGCGGCCGAGCTCGGCCACGGCCTTCGGGCCGCCGCCGCGCACGAGCCAGAGCTTGCCACGGTAGTTGAGGTCGAAGCTCGTGACGGCACCGGCGGCCTTCGCGGCACGCATGCCTTCGAGGATGAGCTCCGTCGTGGTCTCGGAGAGCGCTGCGAAGATGCCGCCCGTGTGAAACCAGCGGATCCCGCCGAAAAAGAGCGCTTTCCAGTCGATGTCGCCGGGAGCGAGCGCCGCTGCCGCTTCGTTCGAGCGATTGTAAAAGACGACGGGCGCGCGCGCACCGTGGCCGCGATCGCTGTAGACGGTGGCGATGTTCGGGCCGTGCACGCCGTCGTGCTTGAAGTGCTTGTAGATGCCGGTGACGCCCATCGCGCGCACCCGCTCCTGCACGAGGTCGCCGATGGGGTAAGAGACCATCGCGCTCGCGATGGCGGTGCGGAGCCGGAAGCAGTCGGCGAGGTTCGCCGCGACGTTGAACTCGCCCCCGCTCACGTGAAGGTGACATTCCGTCGCCTTGCGGAACGGGATCACGCCGGGATCGAGGCGGTGCACGAGCGCGCCGAGGGACAAAAGATCGAACGCGCCGCCCGAGGGCACGACGAGGCCTGCCATGGCCTCATCATGCCGTTCGGGGGCGCGCGGATCATCCCTGAAAGCGACGACGGGCTCAGAACAGCGGGCTCCGGGGATTTGACGAAGAACTTCGGGCTCGGCTCGAGCTCACGGGACACCGGGGGGTCGCAGCGCAACGCGTCGCCCACCTCCGCCGCCGAGGGCTCCGTGCTCGCAGACGTGGCGCCGCCGGTAATGCTCAACGCGATGCGCAGGGGCCTGCTCACCACCACATCGTCGCTTCGATTTTGAACACGTTTTCGTCGGGACGCGTGACGCCCGTGGCGCGGGTGTCCGGGAGCTGCTTGCCGGTCGTCGTGCCGAAACCGTCGTACGGCACGGGAGAAGGAGCGGGACGCGCGCAGCGCCACTGCGAGAGGGGGTCGGGGTTCGGCACCATCGCACCGCTCGGCGAGGTCACGTTGACGGGCTCGCACGTCCGCTGCGCGTACATGTAGCGGGAGTAGCCGATGGTGAGGCGCTCGTGCGTCACCCACTGCGATTTGAAGGAGAGGCGCGGCGAGAGAACCATGAAGTTTTGCTCGGGGAGCGCTTTCTCCGGTTCTACGCGGTCGAAGCGGAGGCCCGCCGAGAGCCAGGGCACGATCTGAGCCGTCACATCGGCGCCGTATTTGAGCTTGGTGGTTTGGTAGCCAGCCTTCGTGGCGTTGTAGAAATCGGCCGAAGGGCTGTCGGTCGAGCCGACGTTCTTCGAAACGACCGTCGTGTCGCGCGCGGCGCTGTCGACGAACGCGATGAGCGTGTAGAGCTTGAGCACGAGGTCTTGTCCGGCGCCCCAGAAGCGCTGCCCGCCCGAGATCTGCTGCTTGAAGTTCGTGAGCGAAAACTCGTACTGGGCACCGAGGGCGTTCACGGAGCCGTTGCCGTCGCTGCAGCCGCGCGGACGGAGCGGCGCCCAATTCTCGGGCGCGCCCTGCATCACGGACGGGTTGTTCGGGTTCAATGCCTTGAGGCAGTTCGGGCTGTCGAGGTAGTTGCTCGTGATGCCGAGGTCGAATTCGCCGCCGCCCGAGGTGCTGAGCGCTTCGATCGCGCGGGAGACGGTGACGGCGTAGTCGGCGCCCGCGTGCGAGTAGGCGCCGTAGAGGTAGCCGAAGGCGCCGAGCTCGGCCCGAGCCTCGGCACCCGCGACCCAGTAGTGCCCGGGCGGCAAGCCGTTGCGCGGCGCGAGGTCGACCGGCGACGCGGATTGCCCGCTCGGGCGGTATTCCTCCTGCGACCACGACATCAGGTAATGCAGGCCGAACTCGAGATCGCGCCCCTTCTTGAGCCCGAGGTGCTCGTGGTGGAGCATCGTGTAGCGCGCGGTGTTCCACGCGCTCGGATCGGGCTTGTGGCTGCCGAAGCCTTGCTCGAAGTAGAGCGTCCACGCGGGCGTTAGATCGAATTCGGTGTGCGTCGTCTCGCCGAGCACGTGCGTGCGACCGAACATGTACAGGTCGTATTCGCCGGAGTCGTAGCGTCCGGGCATGCCGTACTTGTCGACGATGGCGCCGGCTTTGGCCCACAGGCGAAAGCCCTCCCAGGGCAAGCTCGGCGTGAGCGTGACGTACGCCTGCATGATGCCCCAATTGGCTTGGACGTCGTTGAAGCCGCCTTCCGTCAAGTTGTACGAGCCGAGGCCGAGCGTCCCGGTCGCGAGCTCGTTGCCGAACGAGAAAAAGCCCTCGGCCCAGGAGCGCGGGTTGTGCTGCGTCGCGGAGAAAGAGAGCGCCTGATCGTCGGGTACGGTCGCTTCGTGAAGGGTCGTTTTGCTCCCGTCGAGCTCGTAACCGGGCGGGAGATCCGACTCGATGCGCTTACCCACGCCGAGGCGCATCGGGGCGCGCAGGTAGCCGTGATACGAGAACTTCCACGAGCTTTCGTCGCGCTTCGGCGCGGCGGCGGGACGAGACGGCATCGTGGCCACTTGGGTGCCCGGCGCGAGCATGGGGATGGGGCGCGTGGGACCGGGCGCGGTGGACGGCTCTTCTGCGATCGTGGGGGCGCGCGGAGTGGGATCCGGCGCGGCGTCGCTCGCTGTGTCCTCGGCGTGCGCGCTCCGTGCGATGACGGCGAGCAGGAGCGCGACGGCGAGTGAGAGGACGTGGAAACGAACGCGAGATTTCGATGGAGGCTCGTGGTTCACGAGCCGTGTCGGAGTGCAACCCACATGCCGCGGCGGATCCGGCTGAAATCATGGGCGATCCGCAGGTTTTGTCAGCGAGCGGCGGCGCGCAGACGCGGAGCGGACGTTCGCGTGGACACAACGCGGACGTCCCCGACGCCGGCGCGGTCGCTCACTGTCGCAAGAACGCGAGGTTCGAGACGCAGAACGAGTACGGGATCCGATAGTCCTTCTTGGACGGCACGTGGAACTGGATCCCGCGCAGGTTCTCGGGATGAAACGGGTACGCGTACGCGGTCGGATCCGCGGCCGCTACCTTGCGCGGCGCGCCCTTCACGTCGGACCAGAGGATCTCGTTGTGTCCGACGACGACGTGCGTCGGATCGTTCGCAACGCCGCTCGTTCCCCATACCGCCGGAGCGTCTGCGAACGGCGAGCCCGCAGGGTGCTGCTCGCTCGGTGAGCCGCAATCCAGAGGTTCGCCCGCAAGCTTGACGCCCTCGGACGTCACCGTGGGGTCCTCGAGGGTGAGGCCTTCGGACGGGAGCGCGACCGGGAATTCGACGCGCACCATGGGCTCGGGCTCGTGCGTCGGGTCGTTCCACTCGAAGTCGAAGGCGATCCCGATCACGCCGTGCGCAGGCGCATCCCAGCCCCCGGGCTCGCAGCTTTCGGCGTCTCCCGAAGCGGGGTCCAGGTTGTCGGGGTTGAAGTCGAAGCCGATGCCCGCGCCCCACATGTTGCCGTAGTCGAGCGGATCATCGGCGCACCACAGCTCCTTGGCCGCGGGCGTGCAGGCCACGACTCTGGCCACGTTGCCGTACGTGCACAGGCGGTTACCGAAGTTCGGGAAGGAGCCGGTCCCGGGCGGACCAGGCATCCGTGGAGGAACCGGAGAGCCCACGAATGAACACTGGCCGTCCAAGTGCGCCCCCATGTCCGCCTCGTGCAAGCCCGTGTCCGTGCAGCGCGGGAGGACGGGGTACTGGTCGCCAAAAGAGCGCCAATCGCCCGCTAGACCGAGTGCGTTGCTTCTTGCCTTGACCGTGCCCGTCGTCTTATCGGCGATGAGCGGCACCATCGGATGCCCCGGATCGATGGTGCGCACGTCGTAGCAGCCGCCGAGCGTGGCCGACGCCACGAAGAGCCCGGCGCGAGCGACGCCGTGGCGCCAGGCGCGCCCCGTCACCACGTCCCCCGAAAGCTGAGCGCCGCCGAGCCACGCCCGACGGCGAGCGACACGGGCAGACGCAGCTTGGCGCGTTCGGACGGCGGTTTTGCGGCGGCCGCGGGCTCGTCGAGCACGAGCCAAACGATGCCGCCCGCGACCATGGCACCTGCCGTCGCCGTGAGCGCTACCGTGACGGCGCTCGCGCGATCGATCGAGTCGGCGAGCTCGTTGTTCGCCACCTGCCGCGCGTAGCGACCGCTCGAGTGCTCCGCGTCGATGCTCGCCTGCTCGACCTCCCAATCGCGCGCCCGCCCGCCGTTCCAAAGTCCTTGAACGAGCGCTGCGACGCCCACGGCGGCACCCGCGCCGACGAGCACGTAGCCCGTCGGGAAGCCTCCGCTCGCGCTCGCCGCGGGCGCTTGGTCGTGGGACGGAGCCGGCACGGTGCCGCACAGCACCGTCGCGCGCACGCCCGGCGGCACCTCGACGAACTGCTCCGGCCAGCGCCGCTCCGGGCTCGTGAACCCGACCCGGTGACGGCCCGCCGCAACGGGCACGCCGAGGCCCGCTTTCGAGACCTCGATGAGCTCACCGTCGAGGATCGGCTGCGCGCCGAGCTCCCAGCATTGCATCGAGAGGATCCGTGGCTCGCTCGGGGGGAGCGTGAGCGTGAGCGCGAATTGTTCGCCTTCAGCCAAGGTGACGACGCGTGTCACGACGGGGCCGTCGGGGCGGGTCGCGGTCACGACGTGCGAGCCCGCGGAGAGGCGCCGGGGGGCGTCGGTCGGAGAGCGGCCGATCTCGACGCCGTCGAGCGTGAGCTGGGCGCCCGGAGGGTCGGTCGTGATGCTGAGACTCGCGAAGATCGACTCGAGCTGCGCGATCTGGGCCTGCACCTGCTGGCGGCGCGGGGGCGGCACGTCGTCCTTGCCGTCGTGCAGGTATTTCGAGAGTGCGTCGATGGCGCGGCGCGGACGTCCGAGGGCGACCTCGGCCTGTCCGATGTTGTAGAGCACCGCAAAATGCGGGCTGGCGGCGTACGCGGCGTTGAATTCGTCGAGCGCGGCCTTGTATTCGCCCTTGTTCGCGAGCGCGACGCCGCGCTCGTAGTGCGCTCGCGCGGCGCGCCACGGCTCTTCCTCGGCGACGGCCGGGAGCGAAGAGACCAGCAGCGAAATTGCTACCAGCGCCGAAGCCAGGATGCGCACGTCAGTCTCCTACCAGAGCCGCGCCGCGGCCGGCACGAGCAGTTTCTCGACGCGGACGGCGCGGGCTCTCAGTGGTAAGGATTTTTTTGATCGAAGGTGACGGGCGACGCCGCGGGCTCGGTCGGCGTGCTCGGCTTCTTTTCGGTCGGGGGTACGCGGGCCTCCGCGGCGGCGGGACGATGCGCTGGGCGGGACGCCGGGGGCCGACTGTCCACGACCGAGCGCGCCGGCGCGAGGGACGTGGACGCCGCGGAAGCCGACGCGGGTGACGCGGGATGGGTCGCCGGGTGCGGCTCGGAAGGCGCGGGCTCGGGAGCGGCAGGAGGCGCCGCGGGCTCAGCCGCCTGGCGAACGAGGGTGGGGTCCGCGGGGGCCGGTTCGGCGGTGCTGGTCGCGGCGGGCTTCGGCGCCGCGCTCGACTCAGCGGGCGGCGGCGCGGCCGACTGGCGTAACGCGAGCACGACGGCCGCGAGCGCCAACGCGCCGCCGAGCGCCACGAGCCGCGGTCCGTTCGGCGAGCGAGTGCGCTCACGGTCGAGCGAGGCCACCGCCGGGCTCGGCGCAGGCGAGAAGGGCTCGCTCGGGCGCGGCGGCGCAAGCTCGGTGCTCGAGGCTTCCGCGCCGACGGGCGTCAGTTGCTCGGGAGCGGGCGCGGGCCAGCTCTTGCGCTCGACCCATGGCACGAGGGCCTGTGCCAGCGCGTCAGCCGAGGGCGGGCGAGCCTCCGGCGCGGGAGCGAGCGCTTTCATCACCACGGCCACGAGCTCTGCAGGGAGCCCGTCCGTCACCGTCGAGAGCAAGATGGCGGGCTGCGTCGAGATGTGATGCAGGATGGCGTTGTGCGATTCGCCCGGGTGCGGCTTCTTGCCGGAGAGGAGCTCGTAGAGGATCGCGCCGAGCGCGTAGACGTCCGCCGCATGCCCGACGCCCTTCTCGCCGCGCGCCTGCTCGGGCGACATGTACGACGGCGTGCCGAGCACGGTTCCCGTGCGCGTCGCGGCGCTGTTTTGCTCGAGGACCTCGAGCTTGGCGACGCCGAAATCCAAGACTTTCACGAGATCCGTGCCGTCCTCGCGCCGGCACACGAAGAGGTTGTGCGGCTTCAGATCGCGATGGACGATGCCGTGCAGGTGCGCCGCCTGGATCCCCCGGCAAGCCTGCTGCACGAGATCGGTCGCGCGCGACGCCGGGAGCGTGCCCTCCCGCCCGAGCAGATGCTCGAGGCTCTCGCCCACGAGGTGCTCCATGACGATGTACGGCGAGCCGTCCGTCGAAACGCCGAGGTCGACCGCCGCCGCGACGTTCTCGCTCTCGAGCCCGCCCGCCGCTTCGGCTTCGCGCTGGAAGCGCGTGAGGAGGTCGCGTTTGCGAGCCAGCTCGGGATGCAGGAACTTCACCGCGAAGCGGCGCTTCACGAGCGTGTGCTGCGCCTCGTAGACCGAGCCCATGCCTCCCGCAGCCAGAAAGCGGCTGATTCGATACTTGCCGCCGACGACCTCCCCCACCCTGCGGTCGGGGCGCTCGCTCACGACTCACCCTCCTGCCGGAGCGCGTCGAGATCGATCTGTCCTTCCATCAAGCGGTAGGCGCGCTGGCGTGTGATGCCGAGTAGCGCGGAAGCGCGCGCCACATTGCCGCCCGAGGCGCGCAGTGCCGCCACGAGCGCCGGAAGCTCGACGGGCTCGGCCGCGTGGGGGTCGCTCGGCGGGGGCGCGGCGGCCCGGGGTTGCGAGCCCGTGGGAGCCTCCGGCCGCACCGAGCCCATGCGCTCCGGAAGATGCACGGCGCGCCAGGTCGCTTCGTTGCCGTGGAGCACGAGCAGGCGCCGCACGAGCAGCACGAGCTCGCGCACGTTGAACGGCCAGTCGTGAGCGCAGAGACGCTCGACGAAGTCGCTCTCGACGGCGGGCGCTTTCCCCTGCCCCCTCTGCGCGAGCAAGCGCGAGAAGAGCGGCAGCACGTCCTCGCGCCGCTGCCGGAGCGGAGGGAGGCGCACGGTGACGCCCTCGACGCGAGCGAGGAGGTCGGCGCGGAATCGCCCTTCCTGAACGGCTTTCGCGAGCGACTGCTGCCCGGCGACGACGAGCCGCACGTCGACGGGCACCGGTCGCACCTCGCCGAGCGGCTGCACCTCGCGCTGCTCGAGGACGCGCAGGAGCTTGGCCTGGATCGGGAGCGGCAGATCGCTCACCTCGTCGAGCAGGAGCGTGCCGCCCTCGGCGCTGCGGAAAAATCCCGTGCTCGCG
>DASUGE010000392.1:0-4289 GCA_036274215.1 Polyangiaceae bacterium
GCGCCGCTCGGCGCGACCCTCGCCGAAGGCGTGACGCTCGGGCAGCTGTTCCGCGAGCCCCGCGTCGTCATCGAGCACGGGGCGGCGCGCCTCAGCGCCGAAACCGACGGCGACGGGGGCTACGTGTACGCCGACGGTCCGGACAAGGGTAAGCCGGCGCGGCTCGTCTTGTTCGACCGCGTCTGGGCGGAGGGCGCGGAGCCGGGACCCCGCGTCCACGTCGAGCTCGGGGCGCTGCAGGCGTCGCTCGGCTTCGACTCCATCGCGCTCGAGCGCGTCACGGAGCAGGGCATCGTCGCAACGGCGCACTACGGCACCAAAAGCGTCCCCACGCTGCTCGAGCGCGCAGGGGCGTCGCTCGAGCTCGGCTGCGAGGTCGCGGGCGCCGATACGGCCACGTTGGCTCGATTTCGCGAGCAGGCGTCGCGGCGGCGCCGCGCCTGGGAGCGCGTGCGCGAGATGATTCGCGCGGCGATGGACGAGAATCTTCCGTTCGACGAGCCGCGGACCGAGTACGGGCAGGAGGACGGCAAGCTCCGCCAGCATTGGCGCGAGGCGTATTTCCGAGGCTCGACGCGCTACGACTTCAACGGTGACACGTATGCGGTGTTCGATCGGCAGGGGCGTCCGCTCGTACCCGAGGTCTGCATCGACTTCGTGGTCGATACCTTCGAGCGCGCCGGCGGGGCCTGGTATGCGGCTCAGGATCAGCCGCGCGCGCGCAGCGTCGGTCGGGTCGATTTCGACGCGACGGGCACGCTGAACCGCCGCAACGTCGAGGAGTTTTTGGCGCTCGCCAAGCGTCGTCCGGAATGGTTCGAGCACAGGCCGGTCCCGCCCGAGGAGCAGGTCGCCCTCGAGCGCCGGCCGCGCTTCTTGAGCACGCTGTTCGAGCACCGGATGGAGTACCGGCCCGGTGACGTCGTCGTGATCCTCGGGCCGCGCGCGGACGAGAAGCTCCACTACCACTCGTTTTTCGTGTTCGACGCCGATCCGGTGACGGGGATGCCGAGCTTGGTCGCGGGCAATTCCGGCCGGCCGCGCGTCAGGGCCTGGACCTCGGAAATGGCCTCGGCGCCGAAGCGCAGTGTCGTGGCCCGCATGCGCCCGAGCTTGTCGTTCCTCGAGCAGGCGTGGCCGCCCCTTCCGGCCGAGGGGGCGAGGCCCTTGACCGCGCAAGCCGAGCCACTAAGGTCACCCGCGACCCCATGAGCACAAGCGGGCGAAAAGGCGTGCGCGTAGCCCTCCTCGGTTGCGGAACCGTGGGCGGCGGCGTGCTCAGGCTCTTGCGCGACAACGGCGAATTCCTCCTTCCGCGCGTCGGCGCGCCGATCGAGGTCACGCACGTGCTCGTCAAAAATCTCGAGAAGCCGCGCGTCCCGGAGTGCCGGCGCGAATGGCTCACGACCGATCCGGAGGTCATCTTCGGCGACGAGAGCGTCGACGTGGTCGTCGAGGTCATGGGCGGCGAGCAACCGGCGCGCAGCTACCTCGAGCGAGCGACGCGCGCCGGCAAGGCGATCGTCACCGCCAACAAGCTCTTGATCGCCAAGCACGGGCCGACGCTCGTCGCGGACGCCATCTCGAAGGGCACGGACCTCGCGTTCGAGGCCTCGGTCGGCGGCGGCATCCCCATCATCCGCACCCTGCGCGAGGCGCTTTCGAGCGACTCCGTGGCGAGCGTGCACGCGATCCTCAACGGCACGTCGAATTACATCCTCACGCGCATGCGCGAGGCGCACCTGTCGTTCCCCGCGGCGCTCGCCGAAGCGCAGGAGCTCGGCTACGCCGAAGCCGATCCGACGCTCGACGTCGACGGGCACGACGCGGCGCAGAAGCTCGTCGTGATGGCGATGCTCGCGTTCGGCGCGCAGGTCGACACTTCGAGCATGGTGGTCGAGGGCATTCGCGCCCTCGACGAGTCGGATTTCGCCTTCGCGGACCGCTTCGGGTTCACGTTGAAGCACCTCGGCATCGGCCACGATCGCGGCGACAAGGTGGAGCTTCGCGTCCACCCGGCGCTCGTGCGCAAGACGAGCGTGCTCGCCAACGTCGACGGCGTTCTGAACGGCATGTTCGTGCTCGGGCGCGCGCTCGGGCCTTGCCTGCTCGTCGGACGCGGCGCCGGCGACATGCCGACGGCAGTGAGCGTCGTCGCGGATCTGGTCGACGTGGCTCGCGCGCGCATCGAAGGCCAGCCGGGCCTGATGACGCGCGGGATCCAGCTGAAGCAGCGCGGCCTCCTGCCGCAAACGGAGGTCGTCACGCGCTACTACCTGCGCTTCGACGTGGGTGATCACCCGGGCGTGATCGGCACCATCGCGTCCGTGCTCGGCGCCGAGGGCGTCAGCATCGAGCAGATGGTTCAAGAAGGTCGCGCGGACGGCAAAGGCAGCGCGGTTCCGGTGTGCATCATCACGCACGCCTGCCTCGAGGGGGCCGTCGTGCGCGCGCTCGGCGCCATCGAAAAGCAGCCGTTCATGCGCGGGCGCCCGCGGCTGCTCCGCATCGAGGAAGTGTGACGCCACCGCCTCCGGCAGCAGGCCCGGAGGCTCCGATCGGCGTGTTCGATTCGGGCCTCGGCGGGCTGACCGTCGCGCGAGCGCTGCGGCGTGCGCTGCCGCTCGAACGGATCGTGTACCTGGGGGACACGGCGCGCGTCCCGTACGGGACCCGCTCGCCGGAAACCGTGCTCCGTTACGCGCGGGCGTGCTCGCGCGTCCTCATCGAGCGCGGCGTGAAGGGCCTCGTGGTCGCGTGCAATACCGTGAGCGCCGTGGCACTCGAGATGCTGCGCGCCGAGCTCGATCTGCCGGTGCTCGGCGTGGTCGAGCCGGGCGCGCGCTCGGCGGTCGAGGCGCTCGCGAGCCGCGCCCCCCCGGGCGGTGAGCCGGCGAAGATCGGCGTGCTCGGGACGCACGGGACGATCCTCTCCGGCGCTTACCCGCGCGCCATCGGACGGCTCAGCACGCGCGTGGAGGTGCTCGCCGTGCCGGCGCCGTTGCTCGTGCCGCTCGTCGAGGAAGGCTGGCTCGAAGGGGAGGTGCCGCGTCTCGCCGTCGAGCGCTACATCGAGCCGCTGCTCGCCGCGGGGGCCCGCGTGCTCGTCTTGGGCTGCACGCACTACCCGCTCCTCGCCCCCGTCATCGGCGAGGTCGCGCGACGCCTCTCGGGAGAAGACGTGGCGATCGTCGACAGCGCCGTCGCGACGGCCGAGGATGTCGCGCGCTGGATCGCCGAGGAGCGCATTGTCCGCGCGCCCGGCAGCTCGCCTCTGCCCCCGCTCGAGATTTTGGTGACGGACCGGCCCGCGAGCTTCCAGGCCGTCGCGGCGCGTTTCCTCGGTGCCGACGCGCCCGGCGTAGTACAAATCGATCTCGGCGCAGCGCTGAGCTCCTGATTTTCGATGGAGTGACGCCGGAGTGGGGCCGGGGCAGGGGTTCCGGCTTCAGGCCGTATCAAAGGTAGGGTAGAAATCCTTTGGTGGACTCGGACTTGGAGGTCGCCCAGGCGAGGCTCGGAAAGCGCGTCGGCGGGCGCTGGCTCCTCGAGCGCGTGCTCGGGACCGGCGGCATGGGTGCGGTCTACGCCGCGCGCTCCCCGGAAGGCCACGTCGCGGCGGTGAAGATCCTTCATCCGGAGATGGGCGCGCGGCGCGAGGTGCGCGAGCGCTTCCTGCGCGAGGGCACGGCGGCCAACACGATCGGGCACCCCGGCGTCGTCCGCATGCTGGGCGAGGGCGACGGCGAAGAAGCGTTTTTGGCGATGGAGCTGCTCGAGGGCGAAACGCTGCGCGAGCGCGTGCGTCGCCACGGCCGTCTGCCGCTCGAAGAGGTGCTCTCCTTCGCGGAGCAGGTGCTCGACGTGCTCGTCGTGGCGCATGCGCGCGGCGTCATTCACCGCGATCTCAAGCCGGACAACCTGTTCGTGACGCTCGACGGGCGCATCAAGGTGCTCGATTTCGGGCTCGCGCGCTTGCTCGAAGGCGTTCCGGGGCGCCAGCAGACGCGCACCGGCGTCGCGCTCGGCACGCTCGCGTACATGGCGCCCGAGCAAGCGCTCGGCCGCCGCGGCGAGATCGACGGCCGCGTCGACGTGTTTGCGCTCGGAGCGACCATGTTCCGTGTGCTCTCGGGCCGCGGCGTGCACGAGGCAGACAGCGAAGCCGAGCTCCTCATGGCGATGGCGTCGCGCCCCGCGCCCCCGCTCGCGTCCCTCGTCCCCGGCACGCCCGCAGGCATCGCGGCCGTCGTGGATCTGGCGCTGGCGTTCTCGCGCGATGCCCGCTA
>DASUGE010000393.1:0-12844 GCA_036274215.1 Polyangiaceae bacterium
TGCTGTTGGTCTCGCTCTTGGGCATCGGTTCGGGAGGCTGCGCGGCGCGCGTCGCGGCGCCGCCGATCCACACGGAGGCGGCGCTCGGCCGCGTCGTCGTGTACCGCAACGGCGTCGCTTATTTCGAGCGGCGCGCCACGGTGAAGGGCAACCAGCTGAAGCTCGAGGTGCCGGGCCAGAGGCTCGACGATTTCCTGAAGTCGCTCACCGTCCTGGACGTTCGCACCGGCAAGCTCGTCCCGATCTCGTTCCCGACGCTCGACGACCAAGACGACGAGGTGACGATCGCGCTCGAGCTGCCGAAGGACGGTGTGCACGACCTCAAGATCACGTACGTCACCGAAAGCCCGTCGTGGAAGCCGAGCTATCGCCTGGAGCTTCACGGCGAGAAACCCGCGAAGCTCGAAGCGTGGGCCGTCGTGCACAACGTGTCGGGCGAGGATTGGAAGCACGTGGCGGTGGGCGTCGGCTCCACGTCCGCCTTGTCGTTCAAGTACGATCTCCGCAGCGTCCACTTCGTCGATCGCGAGACGCTCGTCGACGAGACGGCGCTCGGCGTGGCTCCGCCGACCGGTGGCTCGCCGTATCAGGTCGCGAACAAGGAGGTGCAGCTGCTCGGTTCGGTGCGGCGCCCGACTCCTGCCCCTTCTCCCGCGCGCCCTGCCGCGGCCGAGAGCGCGCCCGCGGGGGCGGCGTCACCGAAACCCGCCAGCAAGCGCGAGGAGGCCTGGGGCGAAACGACCGGAGACAAGGGCGACGTGGCCGGCGGCGCCCGAGTCGTGCACGGACGCGGCAGCCGCCCCGCCGACGGTGGAATCTCCGCCGTCGCCTCGCGCGCTCGCCAGACCAAGCAAAAGATCCGCGTCGAGGGCTACGCCAAGCCGGACGACGCGGATCGCATGAGCGCCTCGCTCGCCAATGCGAACCAGGTGCGCGACGACCTCGTCAAGGACGGCGTCCCCGCCGAGCAGATCGAGGTGGTCGCCACGGGCCAGGCGTCGAACGACACGGCGCGCGTCCTTGCGGTGGGGCTCGACGCCGCGACCCCGACGCAGCCCGCGGCGAGCACGAGCTCACCCGACGAGCCGCTCGGCGACGCCTACTTCCTCACGCAGGTGCCGCTCGACGTCGAGAAGGATCACTCGGCGATGGTCAACGTGCTCTCGTCCGAGGTGCGGGCCGAGTCCGTTTACGTCTACGATCCGATCTCGGCGCGCGGCTCGAAGAAGTTCGCGTTCCGCGCGGTGTTGTTCGAGAACCCGAGCGAGCACACGCTCGACCCGGGGCCGGTCACCGTCTACTCCGATGGCCAGTTCCTGGGGGAGGGCCTGAGCGATCCGATTCAACCGAAGGGCCGCGCGTTCGTTCCGTTTTCGCTCGACCGCAAGGTGCTCGTCGAAGAAAAGCTCGGCGGTCGGGAGGAGATCGATCGCCTCGTGACGGCCCAGCGCGGCGTCATCACGAGCGAGGCCCGCCGCATCAAGACCACGGAGCTCGAGCTCGTGAATCGCGGTCTTTCCCCCGCGATCGTCTACGTCCGCCACGCACCGAGCGACGGCTACAAGCTCGTGACGCCGCCGGAGGGCATCGAGAAGTTTCGCGACGCCTACCTCATTCCCGTGAAGATCCCCGCGGGCGCCTCGACCACGCTCAAGCTCGAGGAGGCGACGCCGATTCACAAGTCGGTCGACATCCGCACCGAGACCGGCGTCGCCGAGCTCAAGGTCTTCCTGCGCGCGTCGGCCGCTCGCCTCGACCCCGGCACGCGCGCCGCGCTCGAGCAGGTCGTCGAGCTCCACCGCCAAATGGGAGAGCTAATGGAGAAGCGCCAGACGGCGGAGCTCCAGAGTCAGACGTACCGCGAGCGCATCGAGGAGCTCAACGCGCAGCTCGTCTCCTTGCGCAAGGTCGCGCAGGCGCAGACCCTCAGCCGGAACCTCGCGCAGAAGATGGACGAGATCAGCCAGCGCCTGCAGAAGCTCACGCTCTCGATCGCAGACATCGACGGTCAGATCCTTGCCCAGCGCGTGACGCTCGAGGATCGCCTGGCCGAGCTCACGCTCGAGAAGTCGAGCGCGGTCGCCGTGAACGACACCACCCCGAAAAAATCTCCGTTGCGAGCGAAATGATTGGCACTCTCCGCCCAAGAAACGCGGGCCAATGCGTGGAATCGATGCGTGAGTCGAAAGAGGTGTAAGAGCGCGCCCTACCTGTATCGGATTGTCTGCGTCATGTCCTGGGAGTACGGTCACGGATTCGATGGCGCTCGAGCTTCACGACGGCGGACGAGCGCGCACCCGGTGGGCTCTCAGAGCCGTGCACTGGGGCGGTCTCACGCTGGCGCTCGTCGAGTGCCGCACACCGCCGCCCATCGCGCGCACGCCCGACGACCCGCCGGCGTCGCGCGCGCTCGTTCCCGACGACGCCCCGGCGCCCGAGCCGTCCGGCGAAGCGCCGCCGTCACCGCCGCCGGAACCTGGGGCGCCCCCGGCCGATTACTCGGCGGAGCAGCGTGAGCTCGTGGAGCGCTACGGGCGCCGTCGCTCTCAAGGCGTGCTCCACGGTGAAGCGTCGTACTACGGCGGGAGCTTCGCCGGTCACAAGACGGCGAACGGCGAGATCTTCGAGCCACGCCGCTACACCGCGGCGCACCGCACCCTGCCGTTCGGCACCGTGCTGCGCGTGACACGGCTCGACACGCGCGCGGTCGTCTACGTGCGCGTGAACGATCGCGGCCCTTACGGCAAAAAAGGGCGAATTTTGGACCTTTCCACGGCGGCCGCGGAGTCGCTCGACTTCATCCGTCGCGGCGTCGTCGACGTGCGCGCCGACATCGTCGAGCGCGGCACGCCGCCGCGTCCGAAGAAGAAATCGAAGCGCTCGCGCGCGAAGCACTGAAGGATGCCCGACTCTCGTCGCGAAAAGCTTCGGCGCCGGCAGGGACGTGCCTCGGCAGGCGGCTCCGCGTCGATGCCCGTGCCGCGTTCGCAAGGAAGAGACGAGACCGTCACGAAGTCGTTTCCTTTCGACGAGCCCGTCACGCAGTCGTACGCCGTCGTCGACGAGGCGTCGCTCCGCGCGCGCATCGCGGTCGCGCGGGGTGCTCCACCGCTCGATCTGCCGACGGCGCTCGCGCTCGTGCGTGACCGTCACCGTCTCGATCTGTCGCAAGCACGCGCGCGCGCCGGGTTCACGCGTGGTCACCTCCTCGACATCGTGCTCGCGCTCCCGGGTGGTCGTAACACGCCCGACGAAGAGCTCGCTGCGGGAGAGCTCGTCGAGCTCCTGCTCGGGGAAGCGCGGCGCGACGACTGGATTCATTCCGTCACGAGCCTCGCCGCGCCACGTGGCGGTTTGCTCAAGATCGTGCAGGCCGCGCCCGACGAAGGACGGTTCTTCCCGTTGTCGGAGCTCGAAGCGACGGTTACGGCCGCGATTCAGGGTATTCACGCGGGCCTGCCGAGTGAGCCCTTGTGGAAGCTCGGCGGCGAGCAACGCTGGTACCTGTTCGAGCTCGATGTCGAACCGCTGCCCGCCTATCCCGAACAGGCGGACGTCGCGCTCGTCTCGACGTTTCTGCCGGAGCTCGTGAAATGCTTCCTGTCCGGCGGCCCGTTCGCTTCGACCCGCTTCTCGCGCGCGGGCGAGCTCTTCGGCTACCTGAAGTACGAGAGTCGCGAGCGGGATCCGCGTCGTGCTCTCGCGCAGCGCCGTGTGCTCGAGGATGCGCTCGACGCGGCGCTGGTGAGCGAGCGCGCCGGACGCGTGATCGGCAGCGGCATGGGCGTCGTCCACTCGTACGTCGATTTCGCGCTCTCGAGCGTGGAGCGCGCCGTGAAAGCGGTGCGGAGCGTCGCCGGGCGCGTGGGGCTCGGCCCGCGCACTTGGATCCAATTCTTCGACGCGCCGCTCGAAAACGAATGGCTCGGTGCGAGGTCGGACACACCGCCGCCGCCGCTCCGATCGCGTGCCGCGCGCTTTGGTGCGTTGGCGATCCTCGCCGGCCTCTCTGCCTGGCCTTTGCCCGCGCAGGCGCAGCCGGACATGCATGGTCCCGTCGATCCGTGCACCGTCGCGTTCGTGGCGGACAACCTCACGACTTGTGAAGCGTGCCCCGCACCGCACGGCGATTTTGCAGCGTGCGAGGCCGCGTTCGCCCCGCGCGGTTTCGTGCGAAAGTGCCGCAGCGGTCCACATAGTCCGCCGAGCGAGGTCTGGTGCTCGGTGCCGCCTCTGCCGAAGCTCGAGCGAGGTCCGAAGCCGTTCGTGATCTTGTCCATCGTCGCAGCGGTAGCCATCCTGCTGCTTGCTGCTTCAACGTTTTGGAAGCGACGCAAGCGAGCTTAGGCACGCGTCACGAATGGGCCTGGCGGGCCATCGACGGCCCGGGATGCCAGCGTGGGGGCACGACGGCATCGGGCGGTGAGGTGCGATCGGGAGGGGAGTGAAGCGCCGTGGTGATGCTGAACGGCGCAGGGGCGAGGTTGTAGCGAGCCACGCCGCGGAAACGCCGTGACGGCTGATGAGCTGATCGGGCGGCGCGGTGCTCGGCCTCGGGGCTATGGGCTCGTGGGAGACGGAGACGCGGCACGTTGTTAACAACCGCCCCGAGGCCTGGAGCGGTAGTGATTGGGTGCTGCTGACGAGGTTGCGCGTGCCGTGAGTATTTTTTGCGGAATGTGCTTGACGAAGTTCGCGGGGCTCGATTTGCGCGCGACGCCGCTTGCGCCGGAAATGTCGCGTCGGCGCGTCAGGTTGAGCGGTGGCTCGCTTTTGGCGCTCGGGTGACTTTGCTGTCGTCTTGGTGCGCAGAACGTCGTCAGTCGCGCGCGGGCGAGGCCGAAAATCTGCGTGTTAGAGAGGGACTTCAGCGAGACCACGGCGCCGCTGGGGGCGCGTGGTCGGGAGGTTCGAGCATGTCAGCAGCTATGATTTTGGAGGGTAACGATGTCTCATGGCGTCTGGCACATGAAGCGCTCGTTCGTCTCGCAGCCGAGCGGGCGGGCTTGGATTTCGAGGAGGGACGCGCGTTGCTGCGAGCTCAGCGCTCGGGAGCCCACGTTCGGCTCGGCTTCGCCTCGTTCAGCGAGTACACCGAGCGGCTTTTCGGCTACGGGCACAAGCTCACGCAGGAGAAGCTCCGTGTGGCCGAAGCGCTCGAGGAGCTACCCGAAATCGCAGGGGAGCTCCAAACGGGCGCCATCAACTTCTCGGTGGCACGGGAGGTCACGCGCGTCGCGATTCCGGCCACCGAAAAGGAGTGGCTCGAGGCAGCCCGCGGCCGGACGGTGCGCGATGTCGAGCAGCTTGTCAGCGGGCATCGTCCAGGAAGCCTTCCTGACGACGTTCCGGATTCTCGGCTGAAGCGCCACGTCCTCCGGCTCGAGCTGTCCGGCGAGGTCTTCGCGACCTTCCGCGAAGCGATGGCGAAAATCCGTCGCGACGCGGGCGAGCCGCTCGACGAGGACGCAGCCTTTCTGCTGGTCTGCCGCCAGGCCCTCGCGGGCAACAGGGACCCGGGGCGCTCGAGCTACCAAATCGCGCTCACCGTTTGCGAGCGGTGCCGCCGGGCCACGCAGCAAGGTCGCGGTGAGCGCATCGAAGTCGGCCCCGCAATTCTCGAGATGGCCGAGTGCGACGCTCAGCACGTCGGACACGTCGACGCACACGTGGGCGTTCAGAATGACGCCGCCGCTAGCGCACACGCGGGCGCCGACGACTACGCCGACGGCCGCGCCCACGTGGACGCGAGTCCGGTCCGCGCAACCCAGACAATCCCGCCGTCTATGCGCCGCGCGGTCGTTCGCCGAGACGGCGGGAAATGTCGCGTTCCTGGTTGCCGGCACGCGGTCTTTACGGAGCCGCACCACCTCGAGCGTCGTTGCGAAGGCGGGAAGCACCTCGTCGACAATCTCGTCACCCTCTGTGGGGCCCATCACCGCGCCGCTCACAGCGGCTCGCTCGTCATCACCGGCACGCCTTCTTCCGGGCTCTCTTTCACCCACGCCGACGGCACTCCGTACGGCGGCGCCGTCGCTCCCGCGGTTGCCGATACGCGCGCCAAAGCGTTTCAAGCTCTAGTCGGCATGGGCTTCCGCGAGAGTGAAGCTAAGCGCGCTCTCTCACGCCTTCCGCAATCCGTTTCCTCTCTCGAGCAGGTCATCCGGCAAGCGCTCTGCGAGCTGCCTCCTCAGTAACGCCAAACGCCCAGCTCGGACATCCGGGCGGTTGTCAACGACGGGCCCCGTTGTCGTCTCCCACGAGCCCGTAGCCCGGATGTCGAGCACCACGCCGCCCGAATAGCTCAACAGCCGTCACGGCGTTCTCGCGGCGTGGTCCGCCGTGGCATCGCTCCCACGCCGTTCGACGTTGCCGTCGCGTCGCCGCTCGCGCCGCACGTCACGTCCAACGTCGTCGTGCCCCGGGCCAGCGAAGCGGGCGCTTGGCGCGCAACCCGCGAGCGGATGCCGAGGCCGAGCGCGGGCCGCACGATGCCGCGCTGTCGCGGGGGCAACTGCAGCTCCTCACCCTCTGCCCGATGACTCCGATGCTTCCAGCCGCCCGCGTCGCAATGGTCCCGAAATCGGTACGGCCCGCGTCTCGGTCAGGCGCTGGCCCGCGTCTCGGTTAGGCCCCGGCGCGCGCGGCTTCGACGATCGCGCCAAGCTTTTTGAGCTCGGGGATGCCGGCGAGCCGCTCGAGCGCGTTCTCGACGATGGCGAGCGTCGGCGCGACGAACGGCAGGAAGCTCGCGTCCCCGCGCTTCTTGTCGATGAAGACGAAGCGGCCGGCGTCCTTCAGCTTGCGCTGCAGCGTGATGAGATCGAACTCGCGCCCGAGCGCGCGCCGGTCGAGCGACGAAAGCCCGCGCGCCGCCGCGTAGTCGTCGAGCCGCGCCTCCACGAAGGCGCGGTCGAACGGCTGGTAGCTGTCGCAGAGCAGCGCCACGAGGTCGTACGCGCGCGGGCCGAGCAGCGCGTCCTGAAAGTCGATCCACCCGAGCTCCGCGTCGTTCGGTGCTCGGCCCCCAGTTGCGGGCGCGCGGGGTAGGACGAGAAGATTGCGGCTCTGATAGTCGCGGTGCGTGAAGGCGCGGGGAAGCGCTGCGATTTCGGCGACCAGGTGGTCGCGTGCCCGCTCGAACCGCGCGCGTGGCGCGTCCACGTTCCGCGCTGCAATCGCCCATTCCCAAAAATGCTCGAGCTCTGCCTGCAGGAGGCGGTCGTCGAATTGCCGCAGCCGGACCACCGAATCGTCGGGCAGCGGCGCGAGCGCGAGCTGCGCGCGTCCGAGGTCGAGCGCCGCCCGGCGGTAGAGCGCTTCGCGCTCGCTCGGGTGCGCCGTCAGATGCTCGGCGAGCGTGGGTCCCAAATCCTCGACGAGCAAGAGGCCCTCGTCACACGACTCCGCGAGCACGGCCGGTACCCGCACGCCCGCGCTCGCCAAGAGCGCACGCACCTCGAGGAACGGCCACCCGCGCCCGCGCTCGCGCGCGAACGCCACGTCGGGCGTTTCCGGCGGAACGCTCATCACGATGAGGCGTGACGCGTCCTCCGCCGGTCTGCCGAGCCCCGAGAGCACGCGGTAGAAACGTCGCGGCGACGCTCCGCCTGCGATGAGCGACAGCTCGAAAGGGCCGCGCTCGCTCGTGACGCGCGTGAGCCATGCCGCGATGCGCTCCGTGTCGGGCTCGGTCGTGGACGAGGGGGACGGCGCCATGCGTCGAGACCGGATAGAGTAGCCGGGATGGCCCTCCGCGAGCTTGGTCCCGGCTGGACGCCGCTCCTCGAGCGCCTGCTCGCGGCCTTTCCCGCCAAAAGCGCGCTCGATCCGGGGTTTCTGGAGCGGGCTGCCCGCTACCTCGATCTCGTCGTGAGCTGGAACGCGCGCATGGATCTCACCGCGGCGAAGAGCGCCGAGGAGCTCGTCGATCTTTCGTTCGCGGATGCAGCGGCGATCTTTGCATGTGGTGCGCTCGTCCCGTCGACGCCATGGGTCGACGTGGGCAGCGGCGCGGGTGCACCCGGCTTGCCGCTCGCGCTCCTCGAGCCGCGCCTTGCGATGACGCTGCTCGAGCCCATGCAGAAGCGCGTCGCGTTCCTGCGGACTGCCGTGGGTACGCTCGCGAGCAACGCGCAAGTCGTGCGCGGTCGCGTCGAGGAGCTTCCGGAGCGCGCCGCGACGGTTGCCATCTCGCGCGCGACGCTCTCGCCCGACGAGTGGCTCGCCGCCGGCGCGCGGGTCGCCACCGAGGAGGTCTGGGTGCTGTTGGCGCGCGAGACGCCGCCCGAGCTCGCCGGCTGGCCCCTGTGCACGGATCTTTCGTTCGAGTGGCCGCTCACGCGAAAGTCACGCCGCGCCGCGGCATTTCGGCGAAATGCCTGACAGGTGCGAACTTCCTCGCCCCGCGTCGCGGACCAGCAAAGTGCCCCCGTAAAAATCCGGTCAAAACGCACGCTTGGGTAGTGTTTTTGGGACGCGGGGAAGCTGTCGCGGGGGAGTTCGCGTACTACACTTTCAGAGATCCACCGGGAACGCGCTAAGCCTGTCTGATCTCGATCCCGTCACCGCTCGAAGGAGATTCTGAAGATGCGCCTGTCCACGTTTGCTCCCGCGCTCGCGCTCGTCACCGTCGCGCTTGCAGCATCCGCCGATACGTACGACGTGGTCGGCAAGCCCGAGCTCGGCTTCACCGCCGTCGGGCCCGGGGGACTCAAGATCAACGGCTCCGCCGACAGCCTGAAGGCCTTCGAGGACGGCGGGAAGCTGGTCTTCAAGGCCAACCTGACCAACATCAAGACGGGCATCGGCCTCCGCGACAACCACACGAAGAAGTACCTCGGGTGCGACCAGTGGCCGGACGCGAGCCTTACGGTCGAGAAGAGCGCCATCAAGATGCCGGAAGACGGGAAGAAGTCTTCGGGCAGTGCCCCGGGTAAATTCCGGCTGCACGGCGTTACCCGCGACGTGAAGGTGGCTTACTCGGCCGAGAAGCGGGGCAGCGACTACTCCGTCGAGGGTCACTTTCAGGTCAACATCATCGATCACAAGATCGAGAAGCCCTGCTATCTCGGCGTGTGCGTCGATGCGAACGTGAAGGTCGACGCGAAGTTCAAACTGAAGCAGAAGTAGGGCATTGACACGGAGGGCTCCGCCGACAAATAAAGGGGGCTCTCCATGCGGAACGACACGCCCAGGGTCCGAACGCGCGGACCCGCCTGGCGCGTGCTGCTGGTCGCGGTCGCGCTGCTCGGCGTGTTCTTCACGACGCGCCCCGCCCACGCTTACGCGTGGATGATTCGCCACGGCTACAGCGGCTGCCCAGTTTGCCATGCCGATCCCTCCGGCGGTGAAACGCTGACTGCCTACGGCCGCGCGCAGAGCGACCTGCTCTTGCGCACGCGCTGGGACGGCAAGAGCCCGGAGGAGGCGGAGCCGGGCAAGGCGAGTAACTTCCTCTGGTTCCTCGAGACGCCGCCTTCGCTCCTGCTCGGCGGCAGCGTGCGCCTCGCCACCACCTACACCGACAAGATCAGCGTGTTCCCGATGCAGCTCGACACGTACGGGCAGCTCCGCGTCGGCAAGGTCCTGGTCGGCGGTGGCCTCGGCGTGATCAAGGTGCCGGCCAGCTCTCCCTACGGTCGTACCGCTCAGGTCACGACCGCGCAGGGGGAGGCGTACAACCTGATCTCGCGCACGCACTACGTCGGGTACGACTTCGACGGCCAATACACGCTGCGCGCCGGACGTCTGAACTTACCCTTCGGCGTTCGAATACCCGAGCACATCATGTGGGTGCGCCAGGCGACGCGCACCGATCGTGAGTCAGGGGGGCAGCACGGCGTCTCCCTCGCCTACAACGCCGAGACGTTACGCGGCGAGCTGATGGCGATCCTCGGCAACTACCAGATCAATCCCGACATGTATCGAGAACGCGGCTACAGCGCGTTCCTCGAGGTCATGGCGGGGTCGCGCGCTGCGTTCGGCGTTTCGTCCTTCTACACGTACGCGAAGCGCGACCGCGTGACGCTGGAGTCGAACATCGCGCGCGGCGCGCACGGCGTCTTCACGCGGCTTGCCCTCGCCGACCCGCTCGCCCTGCTCGCGGAGGCGGACATCATGACGGACTCGACGCGGAGCCTCGGCTTCGTCGGCTTCGTTCAAGCCGACTACGAGGTCGTCCAGGGCCTGCACGGCCTCGTGACCTTCGAATGGCTCGACCAGGGCTACGCGAAGAGCGCGCAGATGCAGAACACGCCACGCACGAAGGGCGCGGGACAGATGGAAGTCGCGCCCTGGTTCTCGGCGGATTGGTTCTTCATGCCGCACATGGACGTGCGGGCAGACTTCATCGTCCGTCCCGACAACTTCGAGATCTTGGGGCAGTTCCACGCCTTCCTGTGAGATGACGATGCGACGCGCTCCGTTTCCCGCTCACCGCTTCGGCGTCGCGTTGACGCGGCTCGCTGCGGGGCTCGCCGTCGTCGCTGCTACGGCCACCGCCTCCGCGGAGCCCGAGTTCCCCGGCGTGATTCAGGAGCTCTTTCAGTCGAGTTGCGCGCCACAGTGCACGCTCTGTCACACGAGCCCGCAGGGCGGGGAAGCGACCGTGAAATTCGGCGAGAAGTACGTCGACGGCATGAATCCGTCGAACCGCGGCTTCGGCGTCTTCGTCGCGAACCTCGGCGCCCGCGGTAACACCGTGCTCAACAAAGACACCCTCGTCGCCAAGCTCAAGCTGCTCAAGACCGACCCCTGCCAAAAGGACGCGATGTTGGGCAGCACGGCCGACATGCGGCCTTGCGACACCGACGGTGACGGCATGAGCGACTACGACGAGCTCGACTCGGAGCCGGCGCGCGATCCCGAAGTGTCGGGCGTGGGCAACGGCTCGGTCTGCCCGGCCTACGGCTGCGGCGCCAGCATCGGCACGCTACCCCGTGACGCGGACGCCACCGGTCGCGCCGGGGCCGTCATGGCCGCGCTGGGCGTGGCGCTCGTGCTCGCGCGGCGGGTCCGCCGCTAGACGCTCGGTATCGGCGTATCATCGCTCGGATGCGACGCCTCCGCTCCCGTGCCCCGCGCTTCGGTTGCGCGTTCGCCGCGGGCGCGTTCGCCGTGCTCGCTGCCGCCACGGCTTCGGCGCACTCGGACTTTCCCGGCATCATTCAGGAGACGTTCGGCTCGAGCTGCGCGCCCCAGTGCACGCTCTGCCACGTGAACGCCGTGGGTGGCCAACCGCTCAAGGGCGCCGATTTCTACGTCGACGGCATGAATCCGTCGCACCGCGGGTACGGCGTCTTCGTCTCGAACCTGAAGGACCGCGGGGTCCCGAGCGTCCCGACATCGATCAACCTGCGCGACAAGCTGAAGCTGCTCCAGAACGAGCCGTGCCAAAAAGACGCGGCCAAGGGCAGCACGGCCGACATGAAGCCGTGCGACACCGACGGCGACGGCATGAGCGACTGGGAGGAGCTCGCTGCGGATCCGGCGCGCGATCCCGACGTCTCGGGCGTCGGCAACGGCGCGATCTGTCCGTCGTACGGCTGCGGCGCCCGCATCGCCGCGTTACCCCGCGACGCCGGCGCGAACGGCCGCGCCGCCGCCGTGATGGCCGCGCTCGGCGTGGCGCTCGTGCTCGCTCGCCGCGCGCGTCGCTAGCCGCTCGCTACTCGCAGAGGTGGCTGGTCGTGTTGCAGGTGCGCGCGCTGTCGCACTCTTCGTCGCCGCTGCAGCTCGCCTCGCCGCTGCAAACGACGGCGCTGCCGCCGGACATGCCCGAGACCTTGAAGTTCGGGTTGCCGAACGTGTCGGTGATCTTCACGTTGCCGCGCTCACCAGCACGGTCGTTCACGAGATTGACGACCTCGGCCATCGGCCCCGACGGCGCAGTCGCGCCACCTTCGCCGCCGCCGCCCGAGCTCGCGCCGGACTCGCCGCCCGCGCCGCCGTTGCCGTTGCTGCCGCCGCCAGCGGTCGTCGACGCGGTCACGTCGAGATCGTCTGCCGCGTTGATCGCGTCGCGGATCATGACGGCAATTTCCGCCTCGCTCGGTTGACCCGTGAAATGAATCACGTTGTCGCCGGTGATCGGCGTCCCGCCGTCGTCCCAATCGAACGTGAAGACGACCTTGCTGTTGACGCCGTCGCCGATCGTGAAGGTGTCGCCGTCGCCGATCAGCGTGCCGAGCCCGACGGTGAGCGTGCCGCTCGCCTTGTCGCACACCTCTGCAACCGGGATCGCTCCGCCTGCGCCCGAGTCGCCGCCGACGCCCGGGTTCGCTCCGCTCGCGCCGCCCTCGGCACCGCTTCCGCTCGCGCCGCTGTCGCCGCCCGTCGCGCCGGTGCCGCCCTTGTTGCCCGTGCCACCGTTGCCGGGTTCGCCCGCGCCGCCACCCGTGGCACCCGTGCCACCCGTGCCGGTCTCGCCCGCTTGAGGGACGCCGGCGTCGGTCGGGATCTTGGTGCGATCGACGTCCGTAATGAGCGTGCAGCTGGCTGCCGTGAGAAATCCAAGGAGCGAAACGACCGCGAGCGACGGATTGAGCATGCGCATGGGTATCTTCCCGACCTCTCCCCAGCGGGGCAGAGCGGCCTATTCTTTCAAAGAGGCGCCCCGGAACGCAAGCACGGAGGGCCCCCGCATGCAGATCCACCTGATCGACGGAACCTACGAGCTTTTCCGGGCCTTCTACGCCGCCCCACCCGCCCGCGGGCCCCGGGGGACGGAGGTGGGCGCGGCGCGGATCCTCCTCCGGAGCCTTTTCGGATGGCTCAAGGGCGCCGGCGTGACACACGCGGCGGTCGCTTTCGACACCGTGATCGAGTCATTTCGCAACGACCT
>DASUGE010000394.1:0-3143 GCA_036274215.1 Polyangiaceae bacterium
AAGCGGGGGCGTGGCATCTGACCCAAGCTCCTCTGCTCATGCGCGGCGCTCGGCTCCTCCTCGTCGCAGGCCTGCTCCTGCTCGCTGGCCTGATCGGTTTCGGGGCCGCGTCGCACCTTGCGAGCGGCGCTGGCCGCTCGAGCTCGGGACTTTCCGCCGCAGAAGCAGCGCATGCCGCGATCGTCAACGCGAACGCGCGCGTGAGAGACGATCGCGTCGAACATCACTTCGTGGTGGCGAGCGAGAGCGTCGAGGACCTCCTCGATCTCCAGAGCGAAGCCGATCCGAAACCCGATCCGTTCGCCCCAGCTCCGCCGCCCCACCGCCGCGCGGGCCCCGAACAATCGGATCAAAACGGTCGCGCATGCCGCGCTTCCGGACGTCAGGGTCCGAACACCGGATCACTCCTAGCCCTGCTTGCCCTCGCTGCAGCGCGCGCTCGTGACGGCGCGGCTCGGCTGGGCGCAAGCGCCTAACCGAGAACAACACATTGGATCCAGCCCTAGTCCCCGCACTTTACGACGCACTCACCGTGGCTAGGCTCGGATCGGTCGGGGCCGCCGCACGCCGCCTCGGCAAGACACCCTCGGCCGTCAGCCAACAGATCCGCCACCTCACCGAGGCCATCGGCGTGACGCTGTTCGAGCGGCGGGGACGCGGCCTGGTGCTGACGCCCGCGGCGGAGCAGGTGCTCCCCGCAGCAACGCGCCTGTTCGACGAGGCCGAAGCCGTCTTCCGCCTCTTCGGCGAGCTCGAGGGCAGCGCGACCACGACCCTCCGCATCGCGTCGAGCGACTACCTCGCCAAGCCGCTCCTCGTGCCGGTGCTGCGCGACCTCGCGGCCGAAGGCGCACCGCTCCACTTCGAAATCTCCACGGCGCACTCCGAAGAGGCGCTGACGCGGCTCGAGCGGGGTGACGTCGAAATGGCGATCGTGTCGTTCTCGGGCGAGCGCGCCGGGCTCGAGTCGCGCGAGCTCTTTGCGCAACCGTTTTTCTGGATCGCGCCCGCGCGGCGCGGCAAACACCAGTCGCTCGTCGGACGTATCCAGGCGGGCGAGCCGCTGCTCCGCCTCGCGCCCGGCAGCGTCGGCCGGAAGCTGCTCGACGACTTCTTGGAAGAGAAGCGCGTCCGGCCGAGCTCGACCATCGACGTACCGAGCGTTTCGCTCTTGCTCGCGTACGCGATGGGCGGCGTGGGGATCGGTCTCGTGCCGGCGCTCCCGCTCGAGCGAACGGCGCTCACGGGCGTGCGTCTCGAGAACGCCGGACTCTCGCCGCTGCCGGTGCGGCTCGTCGTGCGCGCGGGCCGGCGGCCCGTTCCCGCCGTCGAGCACTTCGTGACGCGCCTCGAGAGCGAAGCGTCGAAGATTCGCGCCAGGATCGCCAAGCTCGAGACCTAGGGCCTTGGTGGCGGGAGACCCGCCACGTTCGGCGAGCACGCGGCGGCCATTTTCGCCCTTCGCCGAAGATCGCGACGTGGCGGTATTGCCGCCATGTTTCGTGCTACTCCCGAGACTTCGAATCGGTTCCGTGGACGCTGGAAGCTGCTAACGTCCCTGCCCCACAACCGCCATGAAGATCGGAGTGCCGAAGGAGATCCGCCCCGGCGAACGCCGCGTGGCCGCGACCCCCGAATCCGTGAGCCGACTCGTCAAGCTCGGATTCGAGGTCGCCATTCAGACCAACGCCGGACAGGGCGGCGCGTTCGAAGACGCGGAGTACGAGAAGGCGGGCGCGACCTTGGTCGCGAGCGCACGCGAGCTCTGGGCCCAGGCCGACATCGTGCTGAAAGTGCAGCCGCCGGAGTCGAACGCCGAGCTCGGACACGAAGCGGACCTCTTGCGCGAGAGCGGCGTGCTCGTGAGCTTCCTCTGGCCCGCGAAGAACAAAGAGCTCGTCGAAAAGCTCGCGACGCGCAAAGCCACCGTGCTCGCGATGGACCAGGTGCCGCGCGTCACGCGCGCGCAAAAGATGGACGCGCTGAGCTCGATGGCGAACATCGCGGGGTACCGCGCCGTCATCGAAGCCGCGAGCTTCTACGGACGCTTCTTCACGGGGCAGATGACGGCGGCGGGCAAGGTTCCGCCCGCGAAGGTGCTCGTGATCGGCGCTGGCGTCGCGGGGCTCGCCGCCGTCGGCGCGGCGCGCGGGCTCGGCGCGATCGTCCGCGCCTTCGACACGCGCGCCGAGGTGCGCGAGCAGGTGCAGAGCCTCGGCGCCGAGTTCCTCGAGGTCTCTCTCCAAGAAGAGGGCTCCGGCGTGGGCGGCTACGCGAAGGAGATGAGCCCCGAGTTCATCGCCGCCGAGATGGCGCTCTTTCTCCGCCAGGCGAAAGAGGTCGACATCATCATCACGACGGCGCTCATCCCGGGCAAACCGGCGCCGATCCTGATCACCGAAGACATGGTGGCGGCGATGCGCCCCGGCTCGGTGATCGTCGATCTCGGCGCCGAGCAGGGGGGTAACTGCGCGCTCACCCAGCCCGGCGAGGTCGTCACGAAGAACGGCGTCACCATCGTCGGCTACGTCGATTTGCCGAGCCGCCTCGCGCCCACCGCGAGCCAGCTCTACAGCTCGAACCTCACGCACCTGCTCGCCGACATGGGCGGCGCCAAGAGCTGGCACGTGGACCTCGACGATCCGGTGGTGCGCGGCGCGCTCGTCTTGAAGGACGGAGAGCTGATGTGGCCGCCGCCGAAGCCACCCGCTCAGCCGGCGAAGCCCGTGATCGAGGCGCGGCGCCCGTCGGTGCCGCCGCCGCCGCCCGTCGCGAAGGGCGGGCACGGCGCGGCCAAGGAGCCGACTTCGATCTGGGTGCTGCTCGCAGCGCTCGGCGCGCTGCTGCTCTCGGGCGCGTTCGCTCCGCGCGAGTTCGTCGCGCACCTCACGGTCTTCGTGCTCGCGTGCTTCATCGGCTGGCAAGTGATCTGGAACGTGACGCCGGCCCTGCACACGCCGCTGATGAGCGTGACCAACGCCATCAGCGGCATCATCGTGGTCGGCGGGATGCTCCAGCTCTCGGGCGGCCTCGATCACCCGGTCACGCTGCTCGGCGCGGTGGCGGTGCTCGTCGCCACCATCAACATCGCCGGCGGCTTTCTCGTGACGCAGCGCATGCTGAAGATGTTCCGCCGATGACCA
>DASUGE010000395.1:0-2981 GCA_036274215.1 Polyangiaceae bacterium
CGCGCCGACAACGAGCCACCGCTCGAGCCCACTCACTGGGCGAGCTCCGCGAGGACGGCTTGGAGCGCCGCGGGCGTGAGCGAGCCGGCGCGCCAGGGCGGCATGCGCGTTTCATCCGAGGCTTGCACCCGGGCCATGGCCATTTCCTTCTGCGCGCGCGACACCGTCTCGAGCTTTCGCACGTTGAACTGGTTCTTGGGCAGGTCGGGATTGCCGCGGCCGTCGTGGCAGCGCCCGCACATTTGGAGGAGCACGGTTTTCCCGTCGGCGTTCGGCTGCGGCAAGAAGCTGAGCTTCAGCTGAGCGTCGTCCGAGAAGACGTCGCGCACGTCGAGGAGCGATTCGCGCGGCGCGAGCCCTTGCACGACGTCTCGATACGACCGCGTGGCGGCGTCGCGCTTTGCCGCATCCGTCACGTCGATACTCGGGTAGGGGACGGCGATCGCTTCGCCGTGCAGGTGCGCGTCGAAACGCGCTTGCCAGGTGGGGCTCGTTCCGCTCTGTGCTTCCCGGACGATTTGCGCGTCGAAGGGATTCGGTTGCTCCGCGAAACCTTCGGCACGCACCAGCGCTTCGAGCTGGGCGCCGCTGCCCTCGTCGAGCGCGTTCGCGATCGCGGCGAGCGGAACGCCGCCGTACTGGCGGTCGTCCTGGTGAACGGCCATGAACTCGGCGCCGAGCACGCGATCGGAGTCGGTTTGCTGCACGAAGCGTTGAGGAAACCAGTGAAGCCACGGGCTCGAGAGCTCCTGCATGCGCAGCATGAGCTTGGTCCCGTGACCGCCCGGTTGATGGCAGGATTTGCAGTCGAACGGCGTCGTTTCCAGATCGTCCTGGTCGTAGACGCTGTACGTCGTCCAGTCGTGCTCGACGGCTTCGGTGAGGAGATCGGCGAGGGAGCATCCCGCCGGCTCGTAGCTGCAGCGCTGCTCGAAGCTCACGAGGTAGAAGTTCAGGTCACGACTGACCGTGTCGCGGCTCACGATTTCGACGAACTGCTCGCCGCGCACGAAGCCGAGCGCGAGCAGCGTGGCGGGCGGCGCTAGGTCGTCGCCGACGCGAGGGAACACGAGCAGCCTCGGGTTCAGCGCCGAGACGCTCTTCGTCACGAGCGAGGTGGAGTTACCCGTGAGAGCGAACGCGCGCTCCTCCCCGAGGCCGACGAGCGCGAGCAGCGAGGCGAGATCGGTGATCGGCGGACGGCCGCTCGCGCCGCAGAGGACGGCCGAAAACGCATCCGCCCGGTTGCGCGCGCAGACCCGAGCATCGGTCACCTCGCGCGAGCCGAGCGCTTCGAGCTCCGGGTCGGGGTGCGTCACCGCCGGCAGGTTGGCGGCGCCCCCTGTAGCCGGCGTGCCGGCGGTGCCCGCTGGGGCCGGCTTGCCCTTTGGAGTACCGCCATCGGACGCGCAGCTCGTCGTGCCGAGGGCGGCGAGGCTCGCGAGCAAGCCGTACCAGCGCCACGTTCCTTGCCGAAGGCGGCGCCGAAGCGCGGCGAGCCCGAGCAACCACGCCCCGAGCGCACCCAGGGGCGTTGCGCCGGACGACCCGACTCTGCACCCGCAGCCTTCGCTGGCACGAGGAGTGGTCGCGTCGGACGTTGGCGCCGCGCCTGCGCCCGCACCCGCGGTATTGCTCGCCCCTGCGCCGCCGCTGCCCGTCGCACCACCGGATCCCAGCGCACCGTTGCCCGCGGCACCGCCGAGTGCCGCGCCTGCGCCTGCGCCCGCGACCCCGCCTTGCCCGCCCGCCCCCGCCGCCGCGGTCGGCGGCTCGAAGGGCAAGCGCCGCGCGGGCTCCTCATCGTCGAGTTGTTGCAGGTAGGCGACGAGCTGGTCGAGCTCGGCCGGCGACAACGAGCTCACGAAGCCGTGAAGGCCAGTCGGATTCTTCGTCGTGAGAACGTCGCGCAGGGTCAGGGCGGAGCCGTCGTGGAGATAGGGGGGCGTTTCCCAGACGCCGAGCAACGTGGGTGTGTCGAGGCCGAGCAGCGGTTGTCCAGCCCGCATGCCGGAGCTCGCCGTGATGGTGCCGACGTCGTGCAACAGCCCGCGGGCGCTGTCCGTGAAGGCGGGACCCGAGTGGCAGAAATTGCAGCCAAGCTTGTCGAAGAGGAGCTGGCCGGCGGCAGCGTCGGCGGTGAGCGTCCCGTCGGCGTTTCGGAACGGGCTCGGGTTGACGCGCTCGAGGGACGTGACGTACGCGGCGAGCGCGTCGAGCTCGGGGCTCAGGCCCAGCTTGGCATCGCCGAGCGGCTGATCGCGCGTCCCTGCGTGAAATTGCTCGTCGGCGATGAAGCCCGTGCCGCCGAAGAGCTCGCGGATCTGGTGCTCGAAGTCCTGGACCTCGTCGAGCGCGGCGCTCCAGTTGAGGCGACCCTGTCCGGTGCCGCGGCGCCCGAGCAAGGTGATGGTGTTGCGCAGGCCCTCGCCGCGCGTGGAAAAGTCGTAGACGCGTCCGTCGTCGGTGCCCTCGAAGTGACAGCCGCCGCAGGTGAGGTAGCCCTCGAAGTCCATCCGCGTGTCCTCGGCGTCGTGGAAGATGCGCTTGCCTTCGAGGATCTGGGCCGGGAGCTTCTCGCTCGCGACGGCGGGGATCGTGGCGACCAGGCTCGGCGTCGACTGATCGAAGCTCGCGAGGTTCGCGCTCATGTCGTACACGAGGACCTCGCGGCTGAGCGACGCCTGCACGAAGAGCTTGCCGTCGGGCGCGAGCACGGACGCGCGCGGAAACGCCCCCACGTCGCCGATCGCCGAGAACACCTGCGTCGGCTGATTCACGTCGCGGACCTCGATGCGGTTCGAGCCGCCGAGCGCCAGGATGGCGAAGTTGCCGTAGGGGCTGAACTCCACGTGCATCGGCATGCTGCGGTCGTCGAGGTCGACGCGGTTGGCGAAGAGCTCCTGATCGGTTTGCGTGTCGATGACCGCGGCGAGCGGGCGCACGACGGTGTCGTGGGTGATGTCTTGCCCGTCGCGCAG
>DASUGE010000396.1:0-13815 GCA_036274215.1 Polyangiaceae bacterium
ACACGCGGTGTTCACGGACGTGCATCACATCGAGCTTCGGTCGGAGGACGGCAGCCACCACGTCGAGAATCTCGTCACGTTGTGCGGCGCGCATCACGCTGCCGTCCACGAAGGCAGGCTCATTCTCGCGGGCACGGCTTCGCAGCTGCACGTCGTCCATGCTGACGGCACGCCGTACGGCGGCGCTGTCGGCGCAGCAGTTGCCGATGCACATGCGAAGGCCTTTCAAGCGCTGACGGGATTGGGTTTCCGGGAGGGAGAAGCCAAGCGCGCTCTTGCGCGGATCCCGAAGGCTGGTTGCTCCCTCGAGGATGTCGTTCGGCACGCGCTCCGCGAGCTCGCTCCGCAGTGACACGAGGCGCGACCGGCGCGGGCGTCGGGCTAGGTTGCCGTCGGCCCGCACGTCGGCTCGCTTCGCGGTCAACGCGCGGTCGCACGTCGCCGACTGATGCCGTCGTGCCCCCGCGCGGGCAACGCCCGCGCTTGGCGGTGCACCCGCGCGCGGAAGCCCAAGGCTGAGCACGCGGGACGTGCGGCGCCGCAACCGAGCGGGGGCATCAACTCGTCGTTTCGTCACGGTTACGGCGCGCGGGAGCGGATTTCGCGCTCCATGACCCGTTGTCGAGCAAGAAACGAAGCGCTGCGCGGCGGAGCTTGTAAGGGCGCGTCCCACCTCGGTGCACACGAAAGGTCTCGCTGTTTTCTCGTTGGCGCGAAAAGTTTCTTCTGGGCTGCGCTCCATGTAGTTCTCGCGCGCACAAACCTGGCTTCGGCACGTCACCCAACGGATTGACGAAACTGGGTGGTGCTGTACTTTTGGGTGATCGTACCGAGCTGACGAACTGCTTCGGGAGGAACCAGCCTCAGCTCTTCGAGAACACATGCTCTTGCGCTCATCGTCGATGACTCGTGCTCTTGCGGTAGTCGCGTTCGCGTCGGCGCTCGGCTGCTCCGCGGGCAAGGCGCCGGGCGTCGGTGGCGAGACGGGTGGGACCGGTGCCGGAAGCGGTACGACGGGGAACGGCGGCAGCGCCGCGAACGTCAGCAACGGCGGCGCGTCGGGCAAGGCCGGGTCCAACACAGGCAAGGGTGGTGGTGGCAGCACCGCCGGTAACGCAGGCAGCTCCGGCAACGGCTCGGGTGGCGGCGGCAGCGGCGACGCGGGCAGCTCGGGCAACGCGGGCAGCGGGTCGGGCGGATCGAACGGCGGCAACGCCGGCAGCGCGGGCGGCAGCTTGATGGCGCCCCCCGAAGCGCTCGCGGAGCCGCAAGAGTGCACGTCCAATGCTCCCGGTCCGCGCAAGCTCTGGCGCCTCAGCGCCGAGGAGTACGAGGCCAGCATTCGCGCCATCTTCAACGACACGAGCGGGGGCGCGCCGGTCGGAAGCGTCTTCTCCGACCCGGTCGTCCTGGGCTTCTCCGTCGATGCGAACGCGCTCGTCGTGCAGGGGCTCAACGCCTCGCAGCTGATGGACAGCGCCGAGGCGGTCGCCGCCTGGGCCGCTCAAAACAACCAGCTCGGTCAGTTCGCGAGCTGCACGTCGGTCGACGCTTCGTGCGCGAAGAAGTTCGTTCAGGGCTTCGGGCGCCGCGCCTTCCGCACGAAGCTCGCCGACGACGACGCGCGCATCGCGGGGTACAGCGCGCTCTTCACGGCCGAGAAGGATTTCTCGAACGCAGCGCAAGCCGTGATGGCGGCGATGCTCCAGTCGCCCACCTTCCTCTACCGGAGCGAGCTCGGTAAGGAGTCCGGCGGCGCCTACGCGCTCACGCCGTACGAGGTCGCGACGGAGCTCAGCTACCTGCTCACGAGCAGCACGCCGGACGAGACGCTGCTCGCCGCCGCGGACTCGGTCGCCGCCGGGAGCCTCACGCTCGACGCGATGATCGATCAGCAGACCGACCGCCTGCTCGGCTCCGGCAGCGCGAACGCCGTGATGGGCTTCATGAACGGCTGGCTCGGCCTCGACCGGCTGTACACGACGGCCAAGGACGACACCGTCTTCACGATGACGGCCGCGCTGCGCGACGCCATGGCGATGGAAGCGCAGAGCCTGATCACCGAGGCGTTCAACGGCACCGGCAGCATCGGCACGCTGTTCGCAAGCGACCACACGTTCCTGAACAAAGAGCTCGCCGATTTCTACGGCATCGCTTCGTCCGGGCTCGGCGCGGATTTCAAGAGCGTCCCGCTCGCCGGCTCGGGCCGTGACGGCGGTCTGCTCGCCACCGGCGCGATCTTGAACGGCTACGCGCGGCCGGACACGTCCTCGCCGACGCAGCGCGGGCACCTCGTGCGCACGCGCATCCTGTGTCAGGAGGTCTCGCCGCCGCCGCCCGACGTCGACACGACGTTCAAGCCGTCGCCCATGACTCAAACGACGCGCCAGCGCTTCGAGGAGTCGCACTCGCTCGGCGGTTGTTACAACTGCCACAAGCTCATGGACTGGACGGGCTTCGGCTTCGAGCACTACGACGCGTTCGGCCGCTTCCGCGACACGGAAAACGGCCTGCCGATCGACGACTCGCTGACGCTCTTCAGCACCCCCTCCGGCGAAAGCCCGGAGCTCGTGGGCCTCAGCGGCCCGGGCAGCCTCGGCGAGTACCTGTCCGAGAGCGACGACGTACAGCGCTGCATGCTGCGCTACTGGACGTACTTCGCGTACGGATCGAGCTCTTGGGCCCAGGACGCGTGCACGTACGACGCGATCTATCAGGAGGCGTCCGGCAACGGCTTCGCCCTGAAAGAGGTGCTCAAGGCCATCATCCACGCCCCGAACTTCACGGCGCGCGTGAAGGATCAGTAGGAGACCGGACGATGAGCAGGTTCAGTCGCAGACATCTCCTCGGTAGCGCAGGCGCCGGGTTGCTGCTCGCGCCGTTCGTGAGCTCCGGCATGCGGACGGAAGCGCAAGCGGCAGGCAGCCCCGTGAAGCGGCTGATCCTCTTCTGCACGATGGGCACGCACCCGCCCGCGTGGACGCCGACGGGGATCTCGGGGGAGTCGATCACGTCGTGGAGCGCCATGACGAAGCCGCTCGACGCCATCAAGGACAGCGTCGTCCTCGTCGAGGGCATGCCGAGCGGCAACCCGAACGACGGCCACGGCGCGCCCGACGGCATCACCGGCATGGGCTACGGCTACTACAATGGCCAGCTCAAGGTCTCGGTCGATCAGTTCATTGCGAGCCAGCTCGTCGCGCAGGGCATCAATCGCCCGATCGGCTCGCTGATCCTCGGCGGCGCAACCAACGCCAACGGCGGCATCACCATGTTCTATGGCGGCTCTTCGAACGGCGGGAACATGCTGTCGACGATCAGCTCGCCGCTGTCGGCCTACACGACCGTATTCGGCGGGGCGCTTCCGATGGGGCAATCGGCCGATGGCCTGCTCAAGCGCAGGAAGAGCATCCTCGACCTCGTTTCCGCGGAGGCGACGAGCCTCAAGGGCACGCTCGGCAGCGCCGAGGCCGCCAAGCTCGACGTGCACCTCGACTCGATCCGCCAGCTCGAGAACAAGCTCACGCAGACCATGGCGACCGGCGCCGCCTGCATGAAGCCGACCGCGCCCGGCGCCGACAGCACGTACACCCATTCGGGCGACGCCGACGCGCTCGCCATGAACAAGGTGCACCAGAGCATCATCGCGAGCGCCTTCGCTTGCGACATCACGCGGGTTGCGTCGATTCAATACGGCAACGATCAGTTTCTCAAGGTGAACGCACCGGGCCTGCCCTACGACGACCAGCACGGCGGCTTCATCCACAGCGGCGCCTCCTCGAACTTCAAGAACCTGATCGCGTTCGAGGCGTACCTGGCCGAAGAGTTCGTCTCGCTCGTCAATCAGCTCAAGACGTTCCAGGATCCCGAAGACGGGTCGAAGACGCTGTTCGACACGACCCTCGTCGCCTGGTGCCGCGACATGGGCGACGCCGTGAACCACGATCAGAAGTCGATGCGCTTCGTGCTCGCGAGCGGCGCGGGCGGCTACCTCAAGACTTCAGCCCAAGGTCGCTACATCAAGTCAGGCGAGCGTCACGAGCGCATCCTCCTGAACCTGTGCGAGGCGATGGGCGTCACGAACTACAAGGGCTTCGGCGATCCGGCGCTGCCGTCGAAGTCGCCGCTACCCGGCATCGCGGCATAATCGCGACGTTCGGGCGCCGGCTCGAGGACGGGAGGCTTCGCGCCCTCGAGTGGGATGGTTGTGCCCTAACCGCGGGCCGCGCTCGATTTTCCGATCGTGCGTCACCCTGTCGGACATGGAAGGGCGATGCAGCACTTCCCAAGCTCCTCGGTGCGTTCGTGCGCCGCGCTCGTCCTTTGGGCCGCGCTCGCCGGCTCACTCGGCGCGTGCCGCGAGAAGGTCGATCCGCGAGACCCGGCGACGCGAGCGCGCGCGGACGGTCGCGCCTGTCCGCCTGCGACCGGCATGATCAGCGACGGCGAATCGCTCAACAAGACCAACTTCATCGCGGGACGCGGCGGCTATTGGTACACCTTCCTCGACACGAAGGAGCACGGCGGCTCCGAGATCTGGCCGGTCTCCGGCGCGCTCGGGGGCACCTTCGAGATGAGCGACGGCGGCGCGAACGGCACAGAGCACCACGCCCGCATGAAGGGCCACGTCGGTAGCGCCGACGTCGTCTACGCCGGCATGGGCATGAACTTCGTGGATCCGAAGGGCGCCTACGACGCGAGCCGCTACGGCGGTATCGCGTTCTGGGCCAAGAAGAACCCTGGCTCGACGGCGCACGTGCGCGTGAAGATCCCGGACGCCCAGACGGACCCCGACGGCAAGCTCTGCCACCAGTGCTTCAACGATCACGGCTGGGACCTCGAGCTCACCGACCAATGGGAGCTCTACACGCTGCCCTTCGTGTCGATGAAGCAGGAAGACTGGGGGCCGAAGGACGGCGGGATCGACCCCTCGCACCTCTACGGGGTTCAATTTCAGGTGAAGGAGAAGGGGGCGACGTTCGACATCTCGGTCGACGAGATAGAGTTCACGGGTTGCGGCGGCTAGCCCGTACGAGCTTCCGGCGTCCCGTCACGGCGTGATGTCGTAGTCGAAGAGCGGCGACGGGAACTGGAACTTGCAGTTGGTGGTGGGATCCACGTAGATCGCGGGCTCGACGAGCGCGACGTGACCGGGCGCGGTCGGCCACATGACGGTGAAGCTGTAGAGAAAATCCGTGCCGCTCCCGCCCGGGCGTGCGACCTGCGTCACCGTCGGCGAAATAGACTGTGGGATTGCCCCCGCCGTGTGGGTCGGCAAGGTCGCGAGCTGGAGGGACGGCAGTCTGGCGTCGACGTCGACCGTCTGGAACGTGTGGACGATCATCGAGTTCGTCACGCTCGCTCCGGTCGCGGGTGACACGTTGCTGAGCGTGACCGTCATCGCGTCGGTCGTCGCGCAGACCGGCCCCGCCTGCTTGTCGTCGTCGTCACCATCACTGCTGCAGCCCGCCATCGGAACGAGCAGCACTGCGAAGGCCCATCTCCACCAACTCCCCGACGCTAGGTTCACCATGCAGTCGAGAATACCCGAAGTCCCGAGCGCCGAAGCGCGAACCCGGGCGCGCGCGCCGCGGCCCCGAAAAACCCACTATTGCGGCCTCGGAAGGGGAGGACCAGGATGGCGGGTTCGATGGCTTCCGAGGCGGAACCAGGGCAGGGCGAGAGCGAACGTACGAAGTCGCGCGAGGTGCGGCTCGGCCTCGTGATGTACGGCGGCGTTTCCCTCGCCATCTACATCAACGGTGTCGCAAGCGAGCTCTTTCGGGCCGTGCGCGGGCGCGGCACCTACCGGCTCCTCAAAGCGCTCACGGATTCCGATATCGTCGTCGACGTCCTGAGCGGGTCTTCCGCCGGCGGCATCAACGGCATCTTGCTCTCGTATGCGCTCTGCAACGAGTGCGAGTTCGCGTCCGCGGCGAAGCTCTGGCGTGAGCGCGGCGACATCGGCGGCTTGATGCGCGGGCTCGACGATCCGATCGGTAGCTACCAATCCCTGCTCGACAGCGAGCACAAATACGAGCCGTGGCTGCACGAAGCTTTCGACGACATGGGCGCCGATCCGGTGAAGCACGACCAACCCGAGGACGTCTCGGCGTGCCCCGAGCTCGATCTGTTCGTCACCGGGACGGACTTCTACGGACGCAAGTGCACGACGGTCGACGACCGCAACGCCGAGATCCAGCTCAAGGAGCACCGCACGGTGTTCTGGCTCAAGCATCGAAAAGGGCGCAAGGAGCCGTTTGCTCGGAGCTCGGGCAGCGCGGACGAGCCACGCCCGGGCGGCACCCCCACGACGCACGCGGCGCTCGCGCGGCTCGCGCGCATCACCTCCTGCTTTCCCGCGGCATTTGCGCCCGTGACGGTCGGCACGACGGATCCCGTCGATCGCCGGCTCCGGCGCTGGGGCGACCTCGCGGACGACACCCCGCGCGTCTTCATCGACGGCGGCGTGCTCGACAACAAGCCGTTCACGACGACGATCGACGCCATCTACAACCGCCACAGCTTGCGCCCGGTGTCGCGCTGGCTCTTCTACGTCGAGCCCGATCCGGAGCGCTTTGCGCCGGACTCGCCCTCGCCGGAGTCGCCGAGCGTGCTCGGGACGGCGCTCGCGTCGCTCACCGCGCTCCCCGCCTACGAGAGCATCGCCGCGGATCTCGAGCGCCTCCGCCGGCACAACGATCAGGTCGAGCGGGTCGCCGCGCTACGCAAGGCCGTGATTCGACAGGCCGCGCAGGCGCCGGCCAACGTCACGGACGCCGAGTACCGGCGGCTCAAGCTGCTCGGGATCGGCGAACGCCTGTTCGCCTGGCTCTTCACGCGAGAGGCACGGAACCCTTCGCCCCGTCGCGACGACCCCGACTACGACCCAGCGCTCGCGCGCCGGCTCACGCTGCAAGGTCAGCTGCTCCTGCGGGAATGGTTTCAGAAGAACGTCGTGGCGTCCGGGGGCGCGACCGAATACCTCGCTCCGGACGTGCTCTTCCGATTGCGGAGGCTTTTTCACCTCTGCTACGCGCACCGGCCCGCGCTCGAGAAGGCCCCGGCCGTCTACGAAGAGCTGGTGCTCCAGATCCAGCGGCTCGAGATCGCGCGCGATGCCATGGAACGCGCCGTCAGGAACGTCGCGGCCCGTGCGTTCGCGCCCCTCGGAGCCAAGGGCAACAGCGCGTCCCTCGACAAAGCGTGGGCCGAGCGGGTTTGGGGCGAGGTGTGGGACGCGCTCCGAGCGATTGCGCGAGTCCCGTTCGGGGCGGAAGCTCCCGACCTCGCGGAGCTGAAGGAACGTCTCGCGAACCCGCCGGGTGACGGGCCCCCCGTTTTGTTCGTCGAGTCCGATGCCTACGAGCGAAGCCTGGTCGCCAAAAATCCTGCGGACCGTCCGTGGCCCGTCGCGGCCGCCTACGCGGACTTCGAGCGCATCGACAAGAATCTCTACCCCATCGAAGCCGTGGCGGGGCTCAAGGCGCAGGACCTCGTCCGTGTCGCGCGCGTGAGCCCGCTCGACTCCCAGCTCGGGTTCGCGCGCAAACCCATGGAGCGCAAGGTGACGGGCCTCAGGTTTGGTCACTTCGCCGCGTTCTTCAAGCGCGCCTGGCGCTCGAACGACATCCTCTGGGGGCAGCTCGACGGCGCTTCGGAGCTGCTCGAAACCTTGCTCGAGCCGAAGCGCGTGGGGGACCTGTTCGTCGGGCCGCGCCGGGAGCCGCATCAGCCTCCGCCGTCCGAGAAGCCGAAGAGCCACGGCGAGAGCGATCAAGACGAGATGCCCGAGCCCGAAGCGCGCGAGCAAGCTCGGGTGCGCTTGAACGCCGTCGTCGCCTCGATGGAGGCGGACCGCACGGCGCTCCCCCTGCCTGATGCCGAGCGGAAGGCGCTGTTTTCGTGGCTGCGCCGACTCGGCGCGGCGGAGCCCAGAACCCGAGAGCTCGCGCTCGCCGAGCTCGAGCACAGCGCCAAGGCGCCGAACGAACACGGCGGTCCCGTGAGCTGGCTCGTGCGCGCGTGTCAGCTCGAGATCCTGCCGAGCGCGCTACGCGCGGTCTTTCTCGACGCGGAAGCCGAGGCGCTCGAGCAGAGCAGCCCGACGGGCGGAGTCACGAACGCCACCCAGGCATCCACGCAGGCGACCCAAGCGCTCACGACCATCCAGAAGGATCCGGGCATCGTCGCCTTTTTTCAGAACGACTACCGCGTGGGCGAGGAGGAGCTCAAAGACCTTCCACCGCTTCTCGTCGTCGAGCGCCTGACGCGCATGCTGATCGTCGCGCAGAAGGCCTTGCTCGCCGGAGCAGGGGCAGGGGCGAGCATCGTGCGCTCGCACCCGCTCTACAAGCTCTTCCTCGGCTATCCGCCGCGCATCATCGCGGCCGTCGTGAGCATGCTGGGCGGTACGGCGCGCGGCCTGCGGCTCTTTGCGCTGGGCTCGGTGGCTTACATCGTGCTCTCGGCGCTCGTGCTCGTGTGCTTCGGCGTGCCTGCCGGCCAGGCGAACCGCGCGACGCTCGCCCGCGCGGCGTTCATCGGCCTCCCGCTTGCGCTCGCGTTCGCGCTGTGGCTCGTGGCGCGGCTCCAGGGTGCCGGCGGTTGGCTCTTCGGCCTGCTGCGCGTCGCCACGGGAGTCGTGGCGGTCGGGTTCCTCGCGGCGTGCGTCCCGATCATCGCGAGAGTGCGGCACTACGACGCCGCTCTCCCCGACCTCGGCTTGCCATGGCTCAAGCTGTTGCGCGATCCGGCCCAGCCGATTCTCGAGCTCGTGGTCGCGGCGAGCGCCGTGCTCGGTCTCTTGTGGATGCTCGGGGTGCTCGGGTGGGTCGAGTGGCGCGTGCGCGGCGTGTTCGTCCAGGTGGCGCGTGTCCTTCGAGGTCGCCCCCGAAAAACTGCGCGCGAGTGAGCTACTTCCCCGGGCTCATGAGCCGGCGTCTGAGGTCGGCGACGTGCGCCGGGTTGCCGGCGACCTTCGGGAAGGCGCGGCCCTCGACCATGTGCGCGTAGATCGGATCCGCTTCGCCGGCGTTGAGCGCGAGGCCCGAGATGTATTCGAGCTTGAGGCTGAAATCGCGGTTGACGGGCACGCCGGCGAGCCATTTCTGCATGTCCGAGCCGCTGGCGCCGTAGACGGCCATGAGCTCGACGGCGTTGTGGATCTTCACCTGCGCGAGGGATTGGTAGAGCACCGGGTTCGAAGAAATGCGCCGATCCATGTCGTCGAGATCGAGGGTGAGCGGTTGCTCCCCGCCGACGAGCACCACGTCGTAGCCCTTGCCGCTCACGTTGGTGTTGAAGACCACGCCGTTCGGGAAGGCGCTCATGAACGTGCGCATCTGGATTTTGATCGCAAGCTCGCTCGTCTCGTAGAGCGGGACCCATTGCGTGGCGAGGCCGCCCGGCTTCAGGCGCTCGCGCACGATGTTGTAGTACTCCTTGGAAAACAGGATCGAGTTGCCGCGCACCCAGGGGTGGATCGGATCGGAGGTGATGACGTCGAACTTCTCGCGCGTGGTCGCGAGGAAGTGGCGCGCGTCGTCGAACACGACCTCGACCTTGGGATTGTCGAGCACGTGGTAGTTCTCTTCGCCGAAGAGGCGCGTGGCGCCGACGACGCGCGGCTCGATCTCGCAGATGACGATGCGCTTCACCTCGGGATAGAGCGAGAGCGCTCCGGCCGAAATGCCGCCGCCCATGCCGACGACGAGCACTGATTCGGGATGCGGGTGCGGCAGGCCCGAGAGGTGTCCGATCAAGCGCTCGGTGCGGAGGTCCGAGGGATTGTTCGTGGCCTCGACCCGCCCCGAGACGTGGAAATTCCGATAACCGTCCGCCCCGACGTGCACGGCGACCGTCGAGGCCGCGCCTTCGCTGATGTACGGGTAGCGATCCTTCGGGTCGACCCACCAGATGTAGCGGCCGTGCGCCAGGAAGATCGGAGGGAAGCTCGGCATGAGGGCGGCGCCGAGCACGCCGATGCCGAGGGCCCACGCGGGATGGAGCAGCGGTGCATCGGCCGGCCTGGTGCTGCGCCCGCGGGCCTTGACCACGCCGGCCATCACTGTCGCTGCCGAGATGCCGGCGACGATGGCGAGGAGCTTCTCCGCCGAGCTCGAGCCGTAGCTCGGAATGATCCAGAAGCTGTACGCGAGCGCGCCGATGATCGCACCGATGGTGTTCGCGGCGTAGACGTACGCGCTCGAGCGGCCCGTGTCGGCGCCGTCGCTGCCTGCCGCCGCGAGCGCGAGCGGGAAGCTCATGCCCCAGAGCACGGCGGACGGTAGAATGACGACGAGGGCGCGCACGACGTGCAAGCCGTGGAGCGAGTTGACCGGCGTGAGCGAGGGCGGCGACGCGAAGGGCAAGTAGCGCCCGATCACGAGTCCCGACAAAAACAAGGTGGGGACGAGCAGGATCTGGGTCCAGCCGAGCCCGCGCACGGCGTTGCCGCCGCGCTTCAAGAAGTAGGCGGCGAGCGCGCTGCCGAGCCCGAGGCCCGCCAAGAACACCGCCAGGATGATCGCGAACGCGAACACCGTTGCCCCGAAGAGGAGTGTCAGAAGGCGAGTCCACACGACTTGACCACCGAGCGAGGTGAGGCCCGAAAGGCCCGCGACGAGGTAAACGATGCGCAGATCGACGCGCAGCGGTGCACGGAGCTTCCGGCGCGGCTTTTCGCGGGCGGCGACGACGGCCGGGGGGTGGGCCTGTGGCGGCGCGCTCTTGGCGGCGCGCAAGCCATAGAAGGCAATCACGAAGTTTAGCGCCGCCGCGGTGGCGGTCGCGACCCAGACGTCCCACACGGCGAGCAAATAGAAGGCGGAGAGCAGGCAGCCGAGCACGGCGCCCGCGGTGTTCGCCGTGTAGAGCCAAGCGAGGCTCGACATGCCGCGGCGACCGGCGGCGTAGCGTCGCGCGATGGCGGGCAGCGTGGCGCCCATCAGCGCCGTCGGCGGGATCAGCATCACGGTGGCGATGACGCTGCGCAGGGCGATGCCGAGCGACCCGTACCCCACGAGCCCGACGTACACGTAGCGAATGGCCGGCAACACGAGGGGCATGAGGAGCCCGCACACGCCGATGCCGAGCTCGAGCTGTGCGTACACGCGGATCGGGTGGCGATCGGCCGGCACGTAGCGCGGGAACAGCAGGCTGCCGAGGAACATGCCGCCCATGAAGCTCGCGAGCACGATGCCGACCGAGAGCGCGGAGGCGCCGATCACGAGGCGCATCAGGTGGAACCAGACGACCTCGTAGATGAGCGCGGCGCAGCCGCTCAAGAGGAACATCAAGCGGAGCGCACCCTCGACGGTCGCCCGCGCGTCGCGCGCGTCGAGCTGTTCGCGCTCGGCCTTGGTTTCCTTCTTCTTCTTGCGCTGCGTCGCCCCGAAGAAGCCGAGCGCAACCAGCACGGCTGCAACGACGAGGAGCGGCGTGCGCAGAGGCTCCTCGGGCGGCGCTAGCCCGAGGCGTGGCCCGGCGTCTTCTTCGCTCGCCGCCGCCTTCTTCGCTGTCGGCTCCAGCTTGAAGCTCGGAGGGAAGGGCGTGGGCGGTCGGCAAAAGGCGGCTAGCTCGGACAGCGAATACGCGCCGTCGCCGGGTCCGTCGCTCACCTTCAGGTACCGCACGGTGACCGGAGCGAACTGCACGCTCCGCTGGCGCAGGCCGTGGCCCTGGTCGCGCACGTTGCGCAGCTCGCCCAGCACCTTGAAGCTGCCCTGCGAGCCGTCGAGCGAGCCGGCGAGGCGGTACACGTCGTTCGCGTCGCCCTGCATGGTGACGGCACGAAGCTCGGTCGGCGCCCCGAGATCGTAGGTGACGTGGCCTTGACCCATCCAGGTCACCGCGCTCGCCGCGTCCCAGTCGGCGCCGTCGCTGTCGATCGTTCCGTCGGTGACGCGCGAAACTTCGCCCGTGAGGCCCTGCTGATCCGACGGCGTCTTTCCGGCGAGCAGGTTCTCGGTGCCGCAGGCGGTGCTGGGCGCTGGGCTCGGCGTGGCGCTCGGGTCGGGTTGGGCGCCGGCGCGCCCGGCCGACAGCGTGAGAAGCAGGGCGAGAAAGGCTTGAAAGAGCGTGCACCGAGGCCCAGGGGCGCGATTTCGGGCGAACATCAGCTACCCTTGTACCCCATCACCCGAAAAGCTTGCCTGAAGCCGACGATTCTCCGCGCACCCCGTGCGGCACGACCCTGGCTCCTCTTGTCCGGTGCGGCGCTCGTGGCCGCGAGCTGCGGGCGGGGGGAGTCGCCGCCGAACGTCGCGAGTGCCGGCGGAGCCTCGGGTGAGGGCGGAAGCGCGGCGAGCACGGAGGCCGGGGGCTCGGGGGCCGTGGCCGGGACGAGCGACGGGGCGTACGGGGGCGCGACGGAGCTCGTCGGCGGAAACGCCGGAACGGGTGGCGAGCTCACCGAGGGCGGTCGTGAGCCGGGAGCTTCCGGAGCCGGAGCTCTCGGCGGAACGAGCGGGGTGCCCGTGCCGGAGGCGGGTGCGGCGGGCGTGATCGATGTGCCCGAGCCCGAGCCCGAGCCGGTGGACGGCGGCCTCGTGACGCCAGGCCCCTGCGGCTTCTTCGTGCGCTACTCGCTGAGCCAGGCGATCAAAACCGTGGCGATCGTGAAGTGGGACGTCGCGCTCGCGCACCCTGAGTCGGCGGAGATCCAATTCGGGCTCGACACCTCCTACGGCCTGGTCGCGCCGGTCGACCTCGCGGAGAAGAACTACCGCACGCTCCTGCTCGGCATGAAGCCGTCGCGCGACTACCACGCGCGCGTCGTCGTGCACGGGGACGGTAAGGAGTGCACGAGCGACGATTTCGTCGTCACGACGGGACCGGTGAAGAACGGCCTGCCGCCCGCGACCGTGACCACGTTCGACAAGTCGCGAGCGGCCGGCGGGTACCTGGTCTCGTCCATGCTTTCGAAGGGTCCTGCGTTCATCATCGATTCGGACGGCGAGTACGTGTGGTGGAGCGCGGCGGTCGGGCTCGGCCGTTCCCAGATGAGCTGGGACGGCAAGACGATGTGGTACGGCAACATCAACGTGCAGGGGGGCGGCGGCTTCATCGCCAGCGTCCCCATGGACGGTGACCCGATCGTGACGCACCGCGAGTTCGGCGACCCCCACCACGACTTCACGGTGCTGCCCGACGGCACTGTCGGCTACATCGAGCACGACGGCAGCGGCTGCGATCGGATCATGGAGCGCTGGCCGGACGAGTCGATCCACGAGATCGTCAACGTCCGCGACGCGCACGGCGGCACCGACGGAGGCACCGACAAGTGCCACACGAACTCCATCCACTACCACCCCGCCGACGACAGCTACACCTTCTCCGACCTCAACCAAAATGCCTACGTGAAGGTCAAACGCACGGGCGAGGTCGTCTGGGTGCTCGGCGGCGAGACGAGCTTCTTCACGGGTGACGGCGCGGTTTGGGAGCGCCAGCACGGTCACGACCTCATCGCCCCCGACCGCCTCCTCTTCTTCAACAACGGGAAGACCGGCACACCCGCGACCGCCGTCGAGGTCGCGCTCGATTTCGACACCATGACCGCGTCGCGGCTCTGGGAATACCCGGGCAGCGGGCACGAGAGCGTGATTTACGGCGACGTCCAACGCCTCGACAACGGCAACACGCTCGTCACGTACTCGATCGCCGGCGTCGTCGAGGAGGTCGCTCCGGACGGCACGCTCGTCGAGTCGACGACCTTCGCCCTCGGCGGCGCCATCGGCTACACCGTCAAGCGCGCTTCGCTGTACGGACCGCCGCCCGTCCACTAGACACGGCGCGCGGGGTCCTCACCGCACT
>DASUGE010000397.1:0-5579 GCA_036274215.1 Polyangiaceae bacterium
GAATCGCGCCGCTCTCGAGCACGTTCGTCACGTGGTAGCTGTGCTCGTTCCAGATGCGGCGGGCGGCCACCCAGCTGTCGGTCGGATCGCCGAGCACGGTAATGCCGGCGGGCAGGGAATCCTTCGCGACGGTGCCCGTCGGCCAGTCGTTGAGCGTCGCGTCGTGCCAATTCATCATGCCCGTGCCGGCGTTGCCCTCGTCGCACTGGGCAAAGGAGTTGTTCGACACGAACACGATCTCGGCATTGCCGTCGTTGTCGACGTCGGCGACGACGGGGTTTTCGAGCACGGTGCGGCTCACCGACGGGAACGCGAGGAACACGGCGCCCGTCGAGCCGTCGTACACGCGGAAGTAGCACTCGTCGCCGTAAGCGACCTCGGCGGCACCGTCGCCGTTGAAGTCGAACACGCTCGACGACGTGACCCGGCTCGAGTCGTCCTCGGTCGTGCGCTTCCAGCCGTTGTGCAGGCACACGCACTGCCCGCTCACCTCGTTGCAGGTGGTCCCGCTCAGCGTACAGTCGGCGTCGGACGTGCAGGCGCCGCCCGCGTTGCGCGCCGGGTTCGTACCGGGCGGCACGGCCGTCGCCGCGAGCGCGGTCGGCCAAGCGGGGCAATTCGTAGCGTCGGCGGGCTGGAGATCGAACACCTCGTAGTCGCTGGCGAGCGCCGTCGCGATCTCGGGGAAGCCGTCGCCGTCGAAGTCGTCGACGTTGGGTGCGCCGCCCGCGTCGGTGCCGAGCGCTTCCGAGTAGAGGAGCGTGCCGGTCGCGCCGTCGAGGATGACGAGCGTGCCGTTCGCGATCAGCACCACCTCCGGCTTGCCGTCGAGCGGGTTCCCGGGCCCCGTCGGCTTGGCCATGCAATCGTCGACCGACGTGCAGGCGCCGAGCACGTCGGCGATCGCACACAGGCCGTCGTTGATGGGGGCGATCGTCGAGCGCGCATCCCACACCATGTCGAGCGGGCACGGCATCGCCGCGTCGCCGCAATTGCCGGGCGTCGTCGCGGGGAGCTTGAAGGCCGTCGGTCCCGCCACGATCTCCATGCCCGGAGCGCCGGTGAGATCCGCGACACAGACGCTCGGACCGTAGACCCCCGCGCCGCCGCCGGCGCCCGACGTCTGTTGAGCACCGAAAGCCGCGGAGCTAGCCTCGTAGATCTTGTCGATCGCGAAGTTTCCCGCATCGAGCCGCAGCTTGATGACGCGCCGGCCGATCACGATCTCCGGCATGCCCTCGAAGTCGAGGTTCACGAGCGCAGGGGCCGGCGCGACGGCGGCGCCCGTCATCGGCTCGTACACGTTCGCCGGGCTCTGGAACAGCACCTCGCCGCGGTTCGAGAGGATCTGGAAGCCCTTCGTCTCGAGCGGGACGACGATCTCCGGGAAGCCGTCCCCGTCGAGGTCACCCGCCGCGGGAGTCGCCGACGGGCGCGCCAGCCCCGACTTGACGTCGCCCACGTCGCCGCAGTCTTCGACGAGATCAGCGCCTTCGCTCCAGTAGCCACCACCGTTCACCGCATCGACGTAGGACGGCAAAGGCTCCGCGGGCTTTTCGGGGTTGCCGCACAGCGCGAAGAAGTCCTTGCCCTTGTTCGGGCCGCCGCCGTGCACCGCGCGCACCACGCCGTCGCTCTCTCGGTTGTCCGTATCGTGCGTGATGAAGACGATTTCGGGGAAATCGCGCTCGTCGGCGCGTCCGTCGCCGTTGTCGTCGTCGAGGTTGATGACGAGCGGCGGCGAGACGACCTGCGAGGACCAGCTGAACGCCTTGCCGGCCGCGTCGTCGACGGCGTTGTCGGTCGTGTCGTCGCTGTAGTTGTGCTTGGTGCCCTCGCCCCAGCGGAACTCGACCTCCGGGAGCACGTCCTTGAACGGCGTCGCGGGCAGCGTGCAGGTCGGCGCGAAGCCGGTGCCCGTGCAGATCCCCGCGTCGCACGTCATGTACGGGGGACAATCCCAGTCGTCCTCGCACGTGCAGGCGCCCGAGCCCCCCGCGTCGGACGTACACGCGCTCGCGAAGTAACCCGCGCTGCCGCACTCGATGGGCTCGCCGGGCGCGCCGTTGGAGCCGCACACGCGCACGCTGTCGTCGGCGCCGCACATGCGCGTGTCGGGCGTGCAATCGTCGGGAACGCAGTCGCCCGAGGTGAGCTCGCAGTGTGCCGTTTCGTCGCAAGCGGCATCGGACGTGCACTTCGGCGCGCAGCCGTGCCCGCCGCCGTCGAGCGACACGCAGCGCTCCGTGGCCGTGCACATGAGCTCCTCGCACGTGCGGTCGACGCAAGCCGCGACGCCGTTTTGGTTTTCACAGCGCTGCCCGTCGGGGCAGTCCTTCGCGGCGCACGGGTCGGTCACCATCGTCCCCGCGCTGCCCGCGGAGCTCGCGCCGCCCACGCCGATCGTTCCCCCCGTGCCGAGCTGCCCGCCCGTACCGCCGCTGCCTCCCGAGCCGCCTGACGAGCCCGCGGAGCCGCCCGTGCCGGGCATGTCCACGAGGCCGCCCGGTTGCTTGACCTCGGGTTCCGAGCTGCACGCGGCGATCGCGAGCACACCGAAGCCAAAGAAAGACCCCCGACACCACATTGTCATGCGCGCAGCCTACCTCTGCTCGTCATGAGCGAGCATCTCATGAGTGGCGCGATTCCTTACATTCGGCTCGACTCAGCCTGGACGGAATCATTCCGCGCCGAGCAGCTTTTTCCGTACCCGTTGGGGGAACCGCTCCCAGCTCAGGTCGGTGGCACGTACAGCGGCCACGTGAGCGTGCCTCGCGGCATGTAGTCGAGCCCGCTACAGCTCATGAACGCGTCCGAGCAGTGCTCGACCTCGCAATTCATGCAGGCATTGCCGCCCTGGCTCGGACACCCGTTGCCGGTGCACTCGGTCGTGACACAGTCGAGAAACTCCACGTAGCAGCCGGCGCAGCCCGCGCTGATGCCGCCGTCCTCTGCGAGGCAGGTCGTTTCGCAGCTCGCGCTCGCGTTGCAGTCGCGCTCGCACACCTCGGCGTCGGCGCGCAGAATGCCGCCTTCCACCGCCGGGCAATCGGCCGCCCCGGTGCAGGCTCCGCCCTGCGCGTCGCTGCACGCGGGCACGCGAACGTCGAGAATGCGCACCGTGTGCTCGCCGTAGCTGTAGGTGACGAGCAGGGTCTGATCCGTCTCCGGATTGATCATCTGGGACGTCATGTCGACGTCTTGGGCCATGCTGTACGTCCCGTCGACGTAGACGAGGGGCTTCGTGAACGCGAACCACCACTGGTTGCGCCCCCAGGCGCCGTAGCCGTGCTGCGGATCGGTCTCGAAGCTGAAGCCGATGACCCAGTCGCTCGTCACGCTCGTGTCCGCGTCGCTCGTCAGCGTCGCGGTGCCCGTCTCGAAATCGTAGACGAGCACGGCACTGTCACCGGGGAGGTCTCCCGTGGGTGCGAGCTCGAGCTGACACGGCGCCGTGCACGACCCCTGTTGCGGCGGACCTACGTCGTGGCTCGGCTCGCCTCCGTTCCCGCCGCTGCCCCCGGGCATCTCCGGCGTGCCGCCGTCGCCCGCTCTCCCGATTCCGCCCATGCCCGACCCTGCCTGACCGCTCACGCCGCCACCGCCGCTCGCACCGCCGCTTCCGCTCGTGCCAGCGCTGCCACCCACTGCCTTCCCTGCCGAGCCACCGTTGCCGTTGCCGCCGGTGTCGCCCTTGGCTCCGCCCGTGCCGGCTTTGCCGGTCCCTCCCGCCTGAGTCTTGCCGGCGCTGCCGCCCGAGGCTCCGGACTCTCCTCCCGCGCCGCCGTCATCATCGTCCCCCGAGCTCTTGCCCGAGCACCCCACGACCGCGAGCGCCGCGCCGAGCGCGACCGTACCGACAAGAAAGCGTTTCATCCTCTGCCTCCGGCGAAAGCGCGCGAGGGCCACGCACGAGCTCCCACGCCTACCAAGACCAATAGAATATCACGGGGGAGTCGGTCGGGCGCTAGCCGCCCTGATTTCTCGGCATTCGCGGGGAGCGCAAACCGCCTCAGCGTGGCGGATCGGCGAGGGAGCGCGGGCGCAGGAGAGCCCCTGCCGGGGGATCAGCGGCACGACGCTTGCTCGACTATCGACCAGGAGCGCTCACTCCGAGCGCCAGAGGTGTCGCCATGAAGCTCCAAGCCAAGCGCGCCGTCGTGAAGAACGGTTGGAAGACCTGCAGTCGGGGTCACAAGTACCGCGGCTCCGTCTGTCTCACATGCTGGCCCGGCGGAAAGAAGCCGCGCGCGAAGTAGCGCCTGCTAGCGGCGGAGTCGCTCGAAGTCGAGCGCTTCGGATGGGGTCGTGTCCGCATCGAGGACGCGCTCCAGGATGCGCAGCGCGGCGGCGGAATCCGCGTCGTCGATCGCTGCCGTGCAATCCGACGGTACGAAAAGCTCGTAGTCGCGGAGGAATGCGTCATTGGCGGTGAAGAGCACACAGCGCTCCGTCGTCAGTCCCGTGATCACGAGCCGGCGTGCCTTCGAATACGTGAGGATGGTGTCGAGCGTCGTCGAGTAGAAGCCCGAATGTTTGGGCTTGAGGACGACGTAGTCCTCGGGCCCCGGAACGAGGAGCTCGGACAGCTCTCTGCCCGGCGCGTCGTGCCGCGTGCAATCGGCGACGATCTGCTGGAGGTCGGAGCGCCAGCGGCCCGCGTTGTCGTTGACGTAGATGACGGGAACACGCGCCCGCCGCGCGCGGGCCCGGAGCGCCGAGATGCGGCGCGCGACCGTGAGGGCGCGTGGGAGAAACGCGTCGCTGCCCTCGAAACGAAGGGCGTTCAGCACGTCGACGAGCAGCAGCACCACCGGGCAATCGTCGGGCACGTTGCCGTGCAAATCGGGATGTTTCGCCGGGTCCGGCATGCCTCCGGGCCGTGCAAATCGCGCGCCGGCCGTGCGGGGCGCTTCGCCACGGGGAAGCTCTCGAGCGGAGCGCTACCGCCGGCCCTCATGAAACGTCACGTCGAGCTCGAGGCGCTTCCCGTCGCGAATCACGGTGACCTTCGTCGTCTCTCCCGGCTTCGAGGCGTTCAGCACGTACATGAAGTCTTCGATGCTGTTGATGTCGTGCGTGCCGATGCGAACCATCAGATCGCCCCGACGCATGCCGCCCTTTTCGGCGGCGCCGCCGGGCCGCACGCCGCCGAGTAAGACGCCGCTCTTCCCGGGGCCCGGTCCCGCGTAGTCGGGAATGGTGCCGAGTGAGGCGTTGAAGTTACGAAGATCGCCGTGAGGGGTGGGGGACTTCGCGCCGCGGTTGAAGCGCAGGGGCTTGTCGATGGCGGTGACCGACTTGGTGAGTTCGGCGACGGCGAACGCGATCTGGCCGAGGCCGGCGGCGTTGATCTTGTCGGGGGTGTCGGTCGGCTTGTGGTAGTCGGCGTGCGCGCCCGTGAAGAAGTGGAGGACGGGCATGCCGGCCACGAAGAACGACATCTGGTCACTGGGCCCGTAGCCGCCGTCGGGCGAGAGGGCGCAGTCGATGTGCGCGCTCGTGCACGCTTTCGGCAGGATGTCCGCCCATTCGGCGGCCGTTTCCCCGCCGAGCACGGTGACGCGGTTTTCGCGCAG
>DASUGE010000398.1:0-11425 GCA_036274215.1 Polyangiaceae bacterium
GAGGCCGGACGGTGCGTGACGTCGAGCAGCTCGTCAGCGGGCATCGTCCCGGAAGCCTCCCTGACGACGTTCCGGACTCGAGGCTGAAGCGCCATACGCTCCGGCTCGAGCTCTCAGGCGAGGTCGTCGCGACCTACCGCGAAGCGATGGCGAAAATCCGCCGCGACGCGGGCGAGCCTCTCAACGAAGACGCAGCCTTCCTGCTGCTCTGCCGGCAGGCCCTCGACGGCAATCGGGAACCCGGGCGCTCGAGCTACCAAATCGCGCTCACGGTTTGCGAGCGGTGCCGCCGGGCCACGCAGCAAGGGCGCGGTGAGTGCATCGAAGTCGGACCCGAAATTCTCGAGATGGCGGAGTGCGACGCTCAGCACGTCGGGCACGTCGACGACCACGTGGGCGTTCAGCACGACGCCGGCGGTCACGCCCACGTGCACGTCGATGACAACGCCGGCGGTCACGCAGACGTGCACGTCGACGACCACGCCGGCGGTCGCGCCCACGTGGACGCGCATCCGAGGCGCGCGACGCCGACCATCGCGCCGGCAACACGCCGCACGGTCCTTCTCCGAGACGGCGGGAAATGTCGCGTTCCTGGTTGTCGGCACGCGGTCTTTACGGAGCCGCACCACCTCGAGCGTCGCAGCGAAGGCGGGCAACACCTCATCGATAATCTCGTCACGCTCTGTGGGGCCCATCACCGCGCCGCTCACAGCGGCTCGCTCGTCATCTCCGGTACGCCGTCTTCCGGGCTCTCCTTCACCCACGCCGACGGCACTCCGTACGGCGGCGCCGTCGCTCCCGCGGTCGCCGATACGCGCGCGAAAGCGTTTCAGGCTCTTGTCGGCATGGGCTTCCGGGAAAATGAGGCCAAGCGCGCTCTCGCACGCCTTCCGCAATCCGTCGCCTCTCTCGAGCAGGTCATCCGGCAAGCGCTTCGCGAGCTCGCTCCTCAGTAACGCTACGCCCCAGCAATGGGCGGTGGCGATTCATCGCCGGCTTGCCCGTTGGCACCGCCCGTCGCGCCCGATGCCGTCGTGCCTCCGCGCGGGCATTGCCCGCGCTTGGGGTTGCGCTCGATGCGTGCCAGTGAACCCTACGGAGAGGCTGCTTCCGCCGGCAACGACGGCAGCGTGGACGCGCCCGGCTCGTAGGCGTCGCCGAGCATGCGCGTGAGGTCGAAGGCGAGGAAGCGCCCGGAGAGGTGCGGAGCGACGCTCACCCAGAGCGTCTTCGTGTGGGTATCGAAGATCACGCCGTGCGTGGCGATGCGGGCGTCGATGGCGCGGCGATCGCCCGGCGGAAGGGGCGCGTCGCCGAATGCCTTCTTGTCCCGCAGGATGGCGAGGGCCGCGGCGGCATCGACCGGTGCCGCGGCGCGCTTCACGAGCTCGTCCGCACGGGTGCGCCGCGCGAGCGTCGTGGTTTCGGCAACGATGCGCCGATTTTTGGGGTCGTCGCGGGCAGGGCCCTCGAGGTGATTCGTGACGGCGCCGCGCTCGGGCAAGTGGCGCACCGCGGGTGGAGTGCCGACGAGCCGCTCGACGACGCTCACGTCGCCCCGCGCGTCGGCGACGACGACCAGGTGGCTCACGAGCGGAGGGCTCGCGGCGAGCACGCGGACGGCGTCGTCGGAGGTGCGCGCTTCGGAGAGGACTCGCCGTAGCGCATGAACGACCGGCTCGCCCACCGTCGCGGTTTCGCCCGCGCGTGCGCCGTGGACGACGACGGCGACGCCTTCGACGTTCATGCCGCTCACGACGCCGACGAGGCCAGGCCAGGCCACGGAAGCGAACGGCAGCTTGCCGTCCTCGTGCACGAGGAACACGGCCTTGCCGCGATCGAAGACGTCGTCCACCTCCATATCGAAGGCCCGAGCGAGCAGCGCGCCGCCGTCGGGTTTCGCGGACCCGTGGAACCCGACGCTGGTGCAGCCGACGAGCGGCGAGTGCTCGAACGAGAGCGAGATGTCGTAGAGCGCGTTCAGGTACAAAAAGCGCTGATACGTCGGCAGCGTGCCCGCGTACGGATCGGGGTCGAACGCGAGCGCACCGGCCGCGATCTCGCGCAGCCGGTCGGAGCTCATCCCGGCGTCGACGCCGCGAAAACGGAGCTTCGCGAGGTCCATGAGCAGCGCGCGCGCGAGCCGGTTCGGCACGGCATCCTCGAAGCGGTGCATGAGGATGCCCTCGTTCTCGACCATCCGAGAGTAGAGCAGCGTGGCGTGAGCCGAGCCGATCGCGTCGGGATCCCCGCGCAGGCCGACCTCGACGAGGCCGTCGCGCTCGAGCACGTAGGAGCGGCCGAGACGCGTGAGCCCGGGACCCGCGAGCACGGGGCGCGCGTGGGCGCGAGCGACGGGCGGCGGCGCCGGTCGCGACAAGAGCGCGATCGCCCCATGCCCCAGCGCTATCAGTGCCGCGACGGCGACGAGCCCGCGCACGAGCAGATGAGCGATGCCGCGCCGCGGAACGAGCAGGAGCGTCTGCAGCACGCGCACGATGATGCGCGCCGGATCGCGTACGACGTGGAAGTGCGACAGCCGCTCGCGCGCCGGCGGGTAGATGACTCGCACGGGCAGCTCCTCCACCTGCCATCCGCGGCGGACGGCGCGCAGGAGCGACTCCGCCTCGAAGGCGTAGCCCGTGGAGCGCGCCCGAAGCGCCGACACCTCGGGCAGCGGATAGCGCCGGAGGCCGCACTGCGTGTCCGCGAGCCGACGCCCGCCGAACCACGACAGGAAGAAATTGGAGAGGGAATTCGAGAAGCGGCTCGCGCTCGGCGCGCCGTCGCGCACGAGATCGCGCACGCCGAGAACGAGCGCGCTGCGCGCTGCCGGATGGTGCGCGACGCGTGCGGCTTCTTCCGGGGGGTGCTGGCCGTCCGCATCGACGGTGACGGCGGCGTCCGCTCCGAGCTCTTCGGCGCGGGCGAAGCCGCTCCGGAGCGCCGCGCCCTTGCCGCGGTTCCGCGGATGCCGGACCACGACGGCGCCCGCGGCCTCCGCCTCGCGCGCCGTCGCGTCCGTCGAACCGTCGTCCACGACGACGATCGGCTCGTCGCCGAGCGCCGCGCGGAGCCCGCGAACGACGCCGCCGACGCTCCGTTCGGCCTGAAAAGCCGGCACAATCGCGAGCACGCGCACGGGGGAGACGCTAGCATATGAGTGGCATGACTCGCCGTCGCGAAACGGAGCCGCACGAGGTTCGATGGAGCTAGATCCGCGCCTCGTCGCCGAGATGGGCGTTCGCGCCAAGGTGCAGCTCCGGCAGCGCATGAAGGCGCTCCGCGCGGCGTATCCAGCCGCGTCCGTCGCGGAGCGCAGCGCGAAGATCGTGGCGCGCGTGGCGGAGTTGCCCGCCTTCGTCGCGGCTCGCAGCGTGGCGCTCTTCTGGCCGCTGCTCGACAAGAACGAGGTGGACATTCGTGCGCTCGACGGGCTCGCCCGCGCGGCGCAGAAGCGGGTCTTCTACCCAGGGTTCGTGCGCTCGCCCGCGGGGACGCTCTGCACCGATCTGCGCCGCACGGAGAGCATCGCCGAGCTCGCACCGCGCGGGCAGCGTTTCGCCGAGCCGCCGCACGAGGCGCCGGCCGCAGCGCGCGGCGACATCGATCTCGTCGTCGTGCCCGCGCTCGCTGTCGCGCTCACCGGACATCGGCTCGGGTTCGGTGTCGGATTCTACGATTCGATGCTGCCGGATTTTCGACCGCCGGCTCGCGCAGTCGTGGTCGCGTTCGACTTCCAGCTGCTTGCCGAGCTCCCCGTCGAGCCCCACGACGTCGCGTGCGACATCGTCATTTCCGAGGCGCGCACCGTGCTCGTGACCGAAGCGGCGGGCTGAGCGAGTCTCAACGGCGCTTTCCGCGCTTGCGCTGGCAGTCGGCGCACACGCCGTAAAGCTCGTGCTTGTGCGCGCGGATCTCGAAGCCGTGGCGCGTGGCGATCCGATCCTGGAGCGCCTCCACCGCCGGCTCCTCGAACTCCGTGATCGAGCCGCACTCGACGCAAATCAGATGGTCGTGGTGCGCTTCGGAATCGGCGAGCTCGTAGCGGGTGTGGCCGTCGCCGAAATGGTGCTCTTGAGCGACGCCGCTCTCCGTGAGGAGCTTCAGCGTGCGGTAGACGGTGGCGTAGCCGACCTTGGGATCGGTGACGCGCACCTGCTCGAGCAGGCGATCGATGGTCACGTGCTCGCGCGCCGTGAACAGCGTGTCGATGATCAGGCGCCGCTGCTCGGTCGAGCGCAGGCCGCGCCGGAGCATGAACGCGTTCAGGTCCGTTCGGAGACGCTCCAGATCCGGCGCGTGTATCCCTCGAGAGCTCGGTTTGGCGATGCCTGCCTTCACGCGTCCTCTAGCCTTTCTTCCTCCCCGCTCGGCGATCCGTCAAGTGGCGACGGAGCTCAGGCGGCGGAGCCCACGTTTTTGGCGTCGCCGTATGCGCCAGCGCGCCACGGTGCGTGGCGCTAACGCATTGCACGGCGCAGGGCCAAGAGCGGGCCAGCGCTGGCGAGCACCGGTACCCAGACCGCGGGGAGCATGCCGAGCGCCGTGACGGCAGCGAGCGCGAAGGTCGGCAGCGCCGCGAACGCGAGATCGATGCGCGCGTTGCGCAAGCAGTCGCGCGCCGCGTGCAGCGCGAAGGCCGCGTCGCGCACGTCGTCGGCGCCGAGCTGAATGCCCCAATCGGCGGAGGTCGAGCCGGCCGAGCGCAACGCGACCGCCACGTCCGCCGCCGCGAGCGCCGCGTCGTCGCCGGGGCTCTGCCCGATGACGGCCACTGTCGCGCCCGCGTCGGCGAGTCGGCGGATCTCGTCGCCGCGATCGGCGGGCGAAACCTCGGGACGCAGGTGATCGATGGCGAGCTGCCGGCCGAGCGCCTCGCACGTCTCGCGCGCGTCGCCGGAGAGCAGCGCGGGCTCGAGCCCGGCGTCGAGCAGGTGCTGCACGGCGGCACGCGCGCCCGGTCGAAGCCCATCCTGCAGGCCGACGAGCCCCACGAGCCGCCCGCCCACGGCGACGAGCAGCACCTGCTGTCCCATCGACTCGAGCTCCTGCACGCGCTTCTCCGCGATGCCGACGCTCACGTGCTCGTGCAGGAGCAGCGCGCGGCTGCCGACGACGAGCGGTTGGCCGTTCGACGCGATGGCCGTCACGCCGAGCCCGGGTTGCACGCGCGGATTGCGCACGGCGTCGGGACGCACACTACGGGCCCGCGCCGTCCGCACCACGGCGCTCGCTACGGGATGGTGCTCGCCGCTCTCCGCACCGGCGACGAGCGCGAGCACGTCGGAGGGCTCGTGCGTGCCGAAGCCGTCGAGGCTCGCGACCTCCGGCTCGCCGAGTAGCAGCGTGCCGCGCGCGCAGAACACGCCGATCGTGACTTTCCCGGCGCGGTCGAGCGCATCCGCCGAGCGGAACACGACGCCGCGGTGGAGGCCGGCCATGATCGTGCGTCCGACGCGTAGCGCGCCCACTGCCGCCGTGGCGAATTGGGCCGTCGCGGCCTGCACGGCCACGGCGACCAGCAGGATATCGATGCCGTCGAGCCCGGCCGCGAACGCCGTGAGCGCGGCGAGGCCGGTCACGAGCACGGAGCCGCGCTCGGCGAACAGCCGCCCGAAGCGCGCGACGGGAGCGAGCAGATCCGCGCGCCGGTGCCGGTCGTGTGTCAGGCGCAAAAAGGCGCGATCGCCGCCCGACCAGCCGACGACGGCGCGGAGCCGCCCCTCGGTGACGCGGCCGCTCGCCAGCAGCGTGTCCCCTTCTCTCACGCTGACGTGAGTCTTGGCATCGAGCCATGGCACGACGACGCCCTCGCCCGCGATGACCGTCGCGTCGGCGGGCACTATGTCGCCCGCCTCGACCAAAATCTCCTCGCCGGGACGCAGATCCGCGGCCAAGCCGTCGACCGTGCCGTCTTCGACGACGCGCCGCGACGTGCCCGACAGCACCTCGAGCAGACGTTCGCGCGCGGCCTCGAGCGGACCACGCGCGCGCCGCACGAGCGCGACCGACAGTGCCGACAAGCAAACGATGACGCTCGTGAGCAATACGGCGTCGCCTGCGCGCGCTTCACCCATGAGCAGCGTTCCCCAGGCGATGCCTGCGGCCGCAATCGGCGCCGCGGACAGCACGAACGGGTGCAGCTCCGAGGGATCGCGCGGGCTCGTGGCGCGCTCCGTCACGAGGGCGGCGCACGCGACGGCAGCGAGCACGACGCGTGCGGCGAGGACCGCGCGCGACGGCCCCGCGAGCACGAGGCCCGCCGCGAGGATCCCGCCGAGGCCCGCCAGCGAGAGCAAGAGCCCGCTCGCGCCGGGACCACCGCGCGCTTCGACGAGCAGCGGGTCTTCGCGTGCTGGGGGCGCGGCGGCCGGCAGGGGAGCCGAAGCGCCGCGAGGCTGCTGCTCGAGCACGTCGCCTGCTGCGGGCGCGCGAGCCACGTCGGTGACGGCGCGCACGGCTTCGCGTTCGGCGAGCGTGCTGCTCTTCGCCTCTTGAACGGCCGCCGTGAGGCTCCGCGGTCGCGCTACGGGGAGTGGCGTCGCGCCGACGTCGCTGTCGAAGCGCGTGCGGCACTCCGGGCTACAGAAGTAGCGAAAGCGGTCGCGAATGTGCGCGACGCGCGACGCGCGCAGCGGGTCGACCGGCGCGCCGCACGCCGAGCAGGGGCGCGACGTCTCCGCGCGTGCGACCGCCGCGCCTTGAGTCATGGAGCGGGCAGCGCGGCGAGCGTCGCGTCGAGAATGCCGACCGCCTCGTCGAGCTCGCTTGCCGTGACGACGAGCGGCGGCGAGAAGCGCACCGCACGCGCGCCCGCGACGCTCGCGACGAGCCCGCGCTTCGTGAGCCCCGCGAGGACCGCGCGCGGGTCGATGCCTTCGCGAAGCACGGCTGCCTGGAGCAGCCCGCTGCCGCGCACCAATTCGAGCTTCTGCGGATGCTTGACGACGAGCGCGGTGAGCGCCTGCGAAAGCCGCGCGCCGAGCTCCCGAACCCGCGCGAGTAGGCCGTCCGATTCGATCGTCTCGAGCACGGTGAGCGCGGCGCGCGAGGCGAGCGCGTTGCCGCCGAACGTCGAGCCGTGGCTTCCCGGGGGAAGCGCGCCTTCGAGCGCCTTGACGCTCAGCATGGCGCCGATCGGCACGCCGCCGGCGAGACCCTTGGCGAGCGCGACGATGTCGGGGAGCACGCCTTCCTTCTCGCACGCGAGGAAGGTGCCCGTGCGACCGATGCCCGTCTGGATCTCGTCCGCGATCAGCAAGGTGCCCGTCTCCTTCGTGAGCGAGCGGAGCGCGCGCAGGAAGCCGTCCGGCGCCGGCAACACGCCGCCTTCCCCTTGCACGGGCTCGACGAGCACGGCCGCGACCTCCGGACCGAGCGCGCGCTTCACGGCGTCGAGATCGCCGAACGGCACGTGCAGCGCGCCCGGCAGCGGACCGAAGCCTTCCTTGTACTTCTCCTGACCGGTGGCCGCGAGCGCGCCGAGCGTGCGGCCGTGGAACGAGTTCGTGAAGGCGAGCACCTTGAAGCGCTCCGGCTGGCCCTGCGCGTGGAAATAGCGCCGGGTGAGCTTCAAAGAGGCTTCGATCGCCTCCGTGCCGGAATTGCAGAAGAACGCGCGCTCCATGCCCGTGAGCGCGCAGAGCTTCGCGGCGAGCCGGACGTTCGGCTCGTTGTAGTAGTAGTTCGAAACCTGAATCACGCGTGCCGCCTGATCGGCGATCGCGGCCACGAGCTTCGGGTGCGCGTGTCCGAGCGCACTCACCGCGACACCGGCGAGCATGTCGAGGTAGCGTTTGCCGGCGGAATCCCAGAGCACGCTGCCCTCGCCGCGCACGATCGCGATCGGAGCTTGGCGATAGTTCGGATAGAGGTGGCGGGAGCCGAGCTCGGGGAGGTCGCCGAGCTCCGAGTGGAGAGCGCTCATGGCCGCGTCCATATAGCAGAGTGCGTAGAGGTCGCATGTGGGGATCTCGACCACTTCGGGTGACAGAAACGAAAATGGCGCTGGGTCAGAGCGGGGTGAGCCGCTAGCGGCGGGTTCGCCCACGGAGTACCCTGATAGGGCGCTTTTTCGGCTCGTCGAACGCGGAGGTCTCATGAAGTCGATGCTTTCCACTCACCTCGTTTTTGCCTTCGCCGTGGGGGCGACGGCCGTTGCCTGTAGCGGCGACGACGAACCCGGCGGGGCGCTCGACAAGAGCGTGGGTGGGAAGGCTTCCGTCTCGGTGGGCGGCAAGACTTCGGTATCGGTCGGCGGCTCGAGCAACTCGGGCGCGACGGGCGGCACGAACAACAACATGAACACCGGCAACACCGGTCCGTACATGCTCCCCGCGGGCTACGCGCGCGGCGAGCTCGGCGGCTGGTTGCTCGGCGATCCCGAGGTGAGTGGCGAGACCCCGCCCGACGTCGGCGAGGACGGCGCGAATTGCGGCTCGACGATCCTCGGCATCGTGCGCGACTTCAAGCGCGGCGATCGGGACGACGGTCACGAGGACTTCGAGACGTTCACGGGCGACGGTCAGACGAAGATCGTCAAAGTGGATCTCGGCACGGACGACAAGCCCGTTTGGAACCCCGACACGAAGATGAAGTACAACACCACCGAAGAAAACTTCAACCAGTGGTACAACGACAAGAAGGATACGAACGCCCCGTACTACATCTACTTCTCGCTGCAGCCCGATCCGTCGAACAACGGTTTCCCGACGTTCAGCTCCCACAAGTTCTTCCCGCTCGACGGGAAGGGCTTCGGCAACCAGGATCTCGAGCACAATTATCACTTCACGACGGAAGTGCACACGCGGTTCCAGTACAACGGCGGAGAAACCTTCAAGTTCGAGGGCGACGACGACCTGTGGGTGTTCATCAACAAGAAGCTCGCGATCGATCTCGGCGGCCTCCACCCGAGCAAGGCCGGTTCCGTGGATCTCGACGCTAAGGCGGACGACCTCGGCATCGAAGTCGGCAAGATTTACGCGCTCGATCTCTTCCACGCCGAGCGTCACACCGACAAATCGAACTTCACCGTGGTCTCGAATCTGAACTTCGTCGACTGCGGCGTGATCGTGCCGTCGTCGCCGGTGAAGTAGCCGCCGCCGCGCGGGGGGCGTGATGCTGCGAGCGCGCGCGTGGTCTGTCGCGCTGCTCGCCGCTGCGGCCACGGCGCCCGCGTGCGGCGGGGTCTCGCGCTTGGAGCGGCGGAGGGATGCGGGCGCGACCGACGCCGCAGAGCCCGATGCCGGGCCATCGGACGGCGGGGACGGCGAGCTCCGAGGGAACGTCGCCAGCGTGGTCGCAGGCGGACATCATGCCTGCGTGCTCTGGCGCGACGGGAGGGTGTCGTGCTGGGGGCGAAACGACACCGGTCAGCTCGGCGACGGGACGACGCTCAATCGCTCGACGCCGACCCAAGTGATCGAGCTCCCCACCGCCGTGAGCGTCGCGGCGTACGACCGGTTCACGTGCGCCGTCGTCAAGGACGGCACCGTTCGCTGTTGGGGCAGCACCGACCAACAACGGTTGGGTTCGGTGACTGCCGATCCCGATCCGCCGTGGCTTAGCCAGCCCGTGACGGTCCCCGGCGTGACCGACGCCTTCGGGCTCTCTCGAGGCTCCACCGCGGGCCACGTCTGCGCGCTCACGACGAGGTGGCTTTACTGCTGGGGCCCCAACGAATTCTCTCAGCTCGCTCAGGGGTCAGCGTCGTCCTCGGCGGGTCCCGCGGCGGCAACGGGCGGCTGCTGTCCCGTGGCCGCGTCCGGCTCGATCGCGAACGGCTGCATTGTGAACGAGAGCGGGTTCGTCGCTTGCGCGGGTACGTCGCCGGGCAACGCCCAGAAAACCGGCGTGAGCGTCTTCACCCTGGTCCCCAACATCGATGACGTGCGCGCTGTCGCCGCAGGCCTGAACTTCGCTTGCGCCCTCCGCACGAACGGCACGGTCGCCTGCTGGGGCGCAAACTCGGACGGCGAGCTCGGCGACGGGACGGACCAAGAAGCGCTCGAGCCGGTCGACGTAGACGGGCTCGAGCGCGTGACGAAGCTCGCGGCTGGTGCACACCACGTCTGCGCCCTCCTGGACTCCGGCACGGTGAGCTGCTGGGGGAGGAACCTGCAAGGAGAGCTCGGCAACGGCACGACCGAGCAGGCGAATCGACCCGTCGCGGTGCTCGAGCATCCTGCCCCAGCGCCGCGCGCCCTCGAAGGCGTCGTCGACATCGCAGCCGGCAACGAGGAGACCTGCGCAGTCGTCGCGTCGAGCTACGTGTATTGTTGGGGGTCGAACCGCTACGGTCAGCTCGGTCCCTACGCCACGGAAGAGCAGTCGCCGTGGCCGATCAAGGTCATCGACACCTTCAGGTGAGGCGGGCCGGCTCGCCCGCAGCCTCACTCCGCCGAAGCGCGTAGCGCCCCGAGCACCCGCGCGAGCTCGGCGACCCCGCGGCCGCGCGGCGCCTCCGTCAGAAAGCGCGGCGCGAGCGTCGGCCGCCCGCGCAGGTTCGCGACGCCCACCGTCGTCCGAAACGCGCCGAAGCACGCCGCGTCGTTCTCGCTGTCGCCCACGAACGCGTAGCGCGCGAGCGCGGCCGTCGCATCCACGCCTTTGAGCGCGCGCAGCATGCGGACGGTGCCGGTCGCTTTGTCGACGGCGTCGTACCCGACGTGCAGGTGCACGCTCGAGACGTGCACCGTCGCGCCCCGCGCGCGCGCGAACGCCGTCACCTGCTCGACGACCGTGGGCTCCACCGTGCGCGTCTCGCCGATGTCGAACGTGTAGTCCGAGAGCCGCTCGCTCGCGTCGTCGGGCGGCTCGAGCTCCGGAAACTCCCGGCGGAGCTCGCGCACGAGCTCGGCGAGCCGCGCCGTTCGCTGCGCTCGCTCCGCGGGCGTCACGTGGTCGAGCGCCCCGCCGCCGGGGCCGACCATCACGCCGCCGTTCTCCCCCACGCCGCCGTCGACGGGAAACAGCCGCCCGACGAGTCGCACCCACGCGAGCGGGCGGCCCGTGACGACGTAAAGCTCGAGCCCCGACTCACGCAGGCGAAAAAGCGCGGAATAGGCGGCTTCGGTGAGCTTGCCGTGGTCGAGCAACGTGTCGTCGAGATCGAACAGCACGCCCCGCAGACCGCGGGCCTCGGCTTGCGGGAGGTGATTGAGCGATTGCATCGCGTCGTGGGACGAAGTGGTGACGGCGCCGTCAGGCGACGTCAATCTGCGCGATCAGGCAGTTCAGGTAGAGCCCCTCGGGGAACGACGCCGGCACGGGATGATCGGCGCCCTGCGTGTGCCGCTCGAGCACGGTCGCGCGCAGGCCCACGTCGCGCGCGCCGAGCGCGAGCGCCCGCGTGAGCTCCGGATTGCCGATCGCGGCGGAGCACGAGCACCACCGCCGACAACGTCCTGTACGACGGCAACGT
>DASUGE010000399.1:0-3151 GCA_036274215.1 Polyangiaceae bacterium
ACCGTGATCCGACGTGCAGTTGGTGGCGAAGAGCGCCGCGAGGAGCACGACGGGAGCCCACGAGGCCAGGCGGAACGCCTTAGTGGACATGCCGCGCACCGTTTTCCTTCGCCTTCCCGAGCAGCGGATGCGCGTGGTTCAGCGGGCCGTGGCCCTGCCCGAGGCCCGGCGCCGTGCGGATCGCTTCGAGCACGTACGCCCGGGCGCGCGCCACCGAATCGTACAGGGTGAGGCCTTCCGCGATGCCCGTCGCGATGGCGGAGGCGAGCGTGCAACCAGTCCCGTGCGTCGAGCGCGTGACGATGCGCGGTGACTCGAACCGGTAGGCGGCGCCGTCGGCCGTGACCAGACAATCGACGACCGTGTCGCCCGCGAGGTGCCCGCCCTTGAGCAGCACTGCGCCGGGCCCGAACATGAGCAGCTTGCTCGCGACACGCTCGAGGCTCAGAACGTCGACGATGCGCTCGCCGCTGAGCGCTTCCGCTTCCGGCACGTTCGGCGTGAGCAGCGCCGCCTTCGGCACGAGCTCGCGCACGAGCGCCGCCTCCGCGTCGGGCTCGAGCAGCCGCGCGCCCCCCTTCGCCACCATGACGGGATCCACGACGATCGGCACCGAGGGCGCGAGGGCCTGACACGTGCCCGCAACCATCTTCACGACGCGCGCCGAACCGAGCATGCCGGTCTTGATGGCGTCGGCGCCGATGTCGGTGAGCACGGCCTCCATCTGAAGCGCCACGAACTCGGGAGCCACCGCTTCGATCCCCAAGACACCGAGGGTGTTCTGGGCCGTGAGCGCCGTCACGGCCGTGGCCGCATAGCCGCCGAGAGCCGTCACGGCTTTGATGTCGGCTTGAATGCCTGCGCCTCCCCCCGAATCCGAACCGGCGACGATGAGCACGGGGCGCACGCGGAAAGGGATAGCGCGCCCCGGTCGGACTCGCTAATCTTCCTGGCTTCGCGTGAACCCTGCGGACGATGCGGCTCGGGCCGCGAGCCTGATCGGTACCACGCTCGTGGACCGCTACCGGGTTGACGCTGTGCTCGCCGCTGCTACGGCGAGCGCCACGTTCCGGGCGATGGACCTGCGCGAAGGGGCCACGGCGCTCAAAGTTTTTTACCCGGAGTACATGCGGGGCGACGCGGGCCGGCGCTTCCTGCGCGAAACGAGCGCGCTCCTGATGCTGCGGCACCCGCACCTCATCGAGACGCTCGGCGCGGGGACCGACACCCAGCGGGGTGTGAGCTTCCTCGCCCGCTCGCTGGTCGTGGCGCGGAGCCTCGACCAGATCCTCGCCGAGGTCGGCGTGCTCGAGCCGGTTGCGGCGGTACGCATGGCGCTCCACGCGGCGCGCGGAGTCAACGCCGCGCACCGCGTCGGCGTCCTGCACCGCAACGTGAAGCCGGAGAACTTGTTCGTCGAGCTCAGGCCCGACGAGCAGATGGTCGTTCGCGTCGCCGACTTCGGCTGCCTGCGCCTCGCGTCCGACCAGGGCGCCACGGCCGGCGCGACCGAGCTCCCTCCGGCGACGCCCGACTACCTCGCGCCGGAGCTCTTCGATCCGAGCGCCAGCGTCGACGAGCGCGTCGACGTGTGGGGCGTCGGCAGCGTGCTCTACGAGCTTCTGACGGGCAGCCCACCCTTCGGGCACCTCGAGGAAGCCGCGGACGTGATCACGGCCATCACGCAGGATCACGTCCCGCACGTGCAGGATCGTGCGCCCTGGGTCAACGCGGAGCTCGCGCTGATCGTGCACCGTGCGCTCTCGCGCGACCCGGCGCGCCGCTACGCGACGCTCGAGGACTTCATGGATGCGCTGCGCACGCAGTCGGGCGGCGACGAGCAGCTCACGTACGCGGGCGTCACCACCGTCCCCGCCTCCGTGCGCGCCCGCGTCGCCGTGCGCGCCGATCTCGATTCGCAGCCGCCGCCCGAGCCTCCGCCGACACCCCACCCGCGGGAAGCGGACGAGCTCGGCCTCGTGGGGCGCACGCTCGACAAGCGTTACAAAGCGGTGCGCCTGATCGGCAAAGGCGGCATGGGCGCCGTCTACGAAGTCGAGGATCCCGAGGGCAAGCGCTTCGCGGCGAAGCTCATCTCGCGCGGCCTCGCCGGGGAAAACCATCCAGCGCTCGTGCGCTTCGCGCGCGAGGCCAAGGCGGCGAGCGAAATCTCGAGCCCCAACGTCGTGACGACGTTCGACGCCGGCTCGGACGACGAGCTCGGCCTGCCGTACATCATCATGGAGCTCCTGCACGGCACCGATCTGTCGAGCGTCCTCAAGCGCGAGGGGGCGCTCGAGCCGCAGATCGCCGCGCGCCTCGTGCTGCAGGCCGCGCGCGGCATCGCCGCCGCCCACGCGCGCAACGTCGTGCACCGCGACATCAAGCCCGCGAACCTCTTTCTGCAGGTCGCCGAGAACACGGCGGAAGTGACGGTCAAAGTCTGCGACTTCGGCGTCGCGAAACGCACGCGCCTCGACGAAACGCGCAGCCGCACGAGCGGCCTCACGCTCACGCGCACGGGCGGCATGCTCGGCTCGCCCATGTACATGGCGCCCGAGCAGGCCCGCAACGCCAAGCACGTCGACGAGCGCGCCGACATTTGGAGCATCGCCGTCGTGCTCTGGGAGGCCTTGAGCGGCAAGCGGCTCTGGGGGCAGCAATCGTCGCTCGGCGAGCTCATCGTCGCGATTTGCACGGAGCCGATCCGCCGCCTCGAAGAGGTCGCCCCCTGGGTTCCGAAGGATCTGGCGCGCGTCGTGCACCGCGGCCTCGAACGCGACCTCACGCACCGCACCCCGAGCATGCAAGCGTTCATCGCGGCGCTCGAGGTCTTCTCGGGCGGCTCGGATCGCGTCGTCTCCGAGCAGCTCGTCGGCATGACGGACGAGCACCGCGAAGTCCTCGCGCGGCGCGCCGGCACGCTCTCGTCGGCGCGAAACCTCGAAGCGCAGCTCGCCACGTTCAACGCCGCGAACCTCCCGCCGCCCGCTCCCCTTCACGTCGTCACGCGCACGAGCGCCAAGCCACAGCAGGAGAGCGCGCGCGGGCTCGTGATTGGCCTCGTGGTGATGCTGGTCGTCGTGGTGGCGGGCGTCGCGGCGGTGTTGTTGCGCTAGCTGCCGATCACACGGAAATTCGGCTCGATTCG
>DASUGE010000400.1:0-3694 GCA_036274215.1 Polyangiaceae bacterium
TGGGCGGAGGCGGCGCGAGGGGCCAGGGCGCCCTGCGCGAGAAGCACGAGATGTGCAAGGCAAGACGCCGTAGCCTTCATGAACGTGACAGCCCAGAGCAGAGCACGCCTTGGGTCCGGGAAGCCACGACCCTCTCGTGTGCGAGACGCATGCCAGGCGGGCCGCTTCGGTGCGCGCGGGGTGCTCGGGCTCGCGTTGCTCGTGAGCTGCGCGCGGAGCGGGCTCGACATGGCGGATCTCGAGCCCGGTGTGCTCGGAGCGCGGGGCGGGAGCGCCGGTGGAGCGACGACGGCATCGCCCGCTCGAGCCGGTGCGTCGGGCAAAGCAGGTGCACCGAACCTGGCGGGCGCGTCGAGCATCGCGGGCGCACCGAGTGCGGCGGGCGCACCAAGCCGGCCCGTTTCGGAGCCGACGTGCACGCCGGCGCCGGAGACGTGCAACGGCCGTGACGACGATTGCAACGGGGAGGTCGATGAGCTGCCTGCACAGCCGTGCCCGGGGGGCGGATTCCAATACTGCGTCGCCGGGCAGCTTTCGGCTTGCCCGAGGAGCTGTGAGGTGTGCATTCCGGGAAGCGTGCGGATTTGCCAAAACACGTACTGCACGTTCTGGGGCGAGCAGGAATGCGCGGCGGACGGGCAAGGGTTCGGGCCGTGCCGCGAGCGACGGCCACCGCCGAATTGCGCGGGCGTCGCTTCGGAGGAGAAGGCCTCGGCCGAGCTCGAGCAGTGCTGCATCGACGACGGCTACTGCTGCGTCGATTCACACGACCTCGACGGCGACGGCGACCATCACGACATGGTGGGCGCTTGCCAAGGTGTCGTCTGCCCGTGACGGCGCTTAGGTCGTGGGCTCGGGCCACCGCGGCGGGCGCGCTCGTGCTCTTCGCCGCGACGAAGGCGCGCGCCGAGCCCTGCGGGCGTCCCGACATCGATGCGACGTTCCCGCCGCAGAATGCAGCCGGCGTTCCGCAGAACGCCATCCTCGCCGCCCACTACAGCGCACCCGCCGACTACGGCGACGAGCCCGTCACGCTCACGCTCGGCGGGACCACCGACGTTCCCGTCAGCGTGTCGTACGACAACGGCGAATCGATGTTGCGCGCCATCCCTGAGGCGCCGCTCGCCGCCGGAAGCTACCGTATCGTTTGGCCCGCGCTGCGCGGCGTCGCGACGAGCGTGGGGCTCGGGGCGACGCGCTCGTTCAGCGTGGGCACGGCCGCCGATTCGGCACCGCCGCGTTTCGACGGCTTGCGCAAGGCAACCTGGGATTTCTCGCGCGAGGACGATCCGTGCACGGACTCGCTCGAGGATCGCTACGGCTACGACCTGTCGCTCGGCGACTACGGTGACGACCTGCCGACCTCGCTGCTCTCGGTCGTGGTGTTCGAGACGCGAAGTCCCAAGCACCCGGCGGGCACGCCGCCGACCGAGCTCGCGGTGGTGCCGCTCCCGGCGGGCGGAAGCGTCCACATCGAGCGTCCGTCGAAGGAGGCGGGCAAGGTGTGCTTCGCCGCCGTGCTGCGCGACCTCGCGCTCTACACCTCGGGCGGTGGCGACGAGGAGGCGTGCGTCGAGACGGTGGAGCCACCGTTTTTCGAAGGCTGCTCCCTCACGACGCGCGGTGGCTCGACGCCCGCTCCCCTCGCGCTCGTGCTGGTGACGCTCGTGGGGCTTCGGGTGCGCCGGCGCCGCCGGACGGCGCTCGAAGCGCTTTCGCTCGCTGCGCCGTTGATGCTCGCGTGCAGTCGCGCGCCGGCCGGTGAGGCGCCACGTGGCACACCCGCGCTCGCACCGGCCAGCGCCTTCGAGTGCCGCGCCGGAACCTGCTCGCAGCGCCACCCGCGGTTGCCGGACGACGCCGAATGGCGCTGCGCCGAGCGCGGCGGCGTCGTCTGGTGCGCTGGAGGCGAGCCGGCTTCGGGAGTGGTGACAGGTCCTAAGGATCGTGCGTTTCGCTGTGGACAGCGCCCGAACGGCGAGCGCGTGTGCGTGAGCACCGAGCCCGACTATCCGCCGGGCGGCCGCGAAAGCTACGCCTGCCGCTTCGACGCCGAGCACGGCATCACCCGCGTGTGCCGCGAAGCCACGACTCCCGCGGCCGCGCTCGCCGCGCTTCCGAGCTCGGCGCCCGACTGCTGGCTCGACCGGGACTGCAGCGGACGGTGCGATCGCGGCTTCTGCCGGGAGGCGCCGCGTTGATGCGGCGGCTCGGCATGATGTCCGCGCTCATCGTCGCCCTCGGCTGCCGTGATCGGGACGCCGGCATGTGGCTGCTCCTCGCCGTTGACCCCGCCGACCGGATCGAGCTCGACGCGGCGACGATCATGCCGCGTTCCGCCGTCATCGAGCGGCGCCGCGAGCCACGCCGTCTCGCCGTTCGCCTCGAGCGAGCGGGCACCGCGATCGTCGTCCGCGCTCCCGGTGCCTGTCCCCTCACCCTCTCGCCGGCCGGGCTCGGAGCCGGCGCGACGCTGGAGCGGCGGCTCGAGTCGCTCTTCGATTTCGGCCCCGCGACGCGCGTCGTGGGGTTCGGCGAGCGCTTCGAGCTGCGCGCCGTTCCGCGTTGCTCCGAAGCAGAACGCGCCCGCGTCGAGCTCACGCCGGCCGGCGGCGCGCCCCTCGACGAGCTTCGAACGCGCGAGAGCGGGCGCGTGCTCACCGGCCGCACGGTCCCCATGGAAGCCGCGGAAGGGCCCGCGTTCGGCATCGTCCCCGTCTCCGCCCGACGCCGCGCCGCCACGAGCATCCGCGCGCGCGTGCGGCTCGAGGACGGCTCACACGTCGACCGCGAGCTCGAGCTCGCAGCGGGAACGCGCGCGAGCGGCTTGCCGAACGTGGCCGTCGACCACGCCGTGCTCCTCGCCGGTCACGCACCGAAGCTCGTGGCCCGCCCCGAGGGCTCGACGGCCGAGCTCGTGTCGCGCAGTGGACTCTTCGAGCTCGTTCCGGATCGCCCTGGCGCGTACGGCATCGCCGACACGAACGATCGCAAGCTCTACCTCAACGCGGGCCTCTACGACGAAACACCGCTCGATTGCGGCCGGAGCGATTGCCACCACGCCATCGCGGAGAGCAGCCGAGCGAGCCCGATGACCTCGACGCTCGCTGCGGATCTCGGCGGACGCCACCCCATCGCGAACCCCGAGTGCGCTCTCCTTTGCCACGCCACGGGCGAGCCGGGCCGAAACGACGGCGGCTTCACGGCCGTCCTCGGCGAGCTCGGAGGTCACGGCGCGCTTCCGGAGAAGTATTCGGAGCTTCCGCGCGCTCTGCGCCGGCTGGGCGGCGTCGGTTGCCTCGCCTGCCACGGCCCCGGCGCGATCCCGGAAGCGTCCGCGCGCTGGGCGGTGCTAAAGAGCGACGTCTGCGCCGTGTGCCACGACGCCCCGCCGCGCTACGGGCACGTCGCCGCGCTCGCGACCACGCGCATGGCGCGCGCCGATCGCGACGTGCGTCAACGTGACGATGCGGCGTGCGCTCGCTGCCACACGACCTGGGGCGCCCTCGGCCAGCCCGAGCGCAAGCCACCGCCCGAAGCCGGCAACCTCGGCATCGGCTGCGCCGCGTGCCACGACGTCCACCCCCATGGCGACGCAGCGAGCCCGACCCCGCCCGCGGCTCTGCTTCGCGCGACGCCCATTCCGAGCCTACTCGACGCCGCGAGCGCCGCGGTGCGTGGGCCGAGCCGCGTG
>DASUGE010000401.1:0-6141 GCA_036274215.1 Polyangiaceae bacterium
ACGCCTGCCGCGAAGAACCGTGCTCCGCGCCCTCGGTGGCATTGGGGTGAGCCTGCCTATCCTCGAGTGCATGCTCGACTCGCACGGCGAGGCCCTCGCTCAGTCGAACGGTATGCCGCTGCGCTACGCCATCGTGTTCGCCGGGCAAGCGCTCGGCGGGGACGGCTGGGAGGAAGACCACTCGCAGGTGGCGGGCGTTCGCACGACGGAAGCCGGCCATTTCATCGTGCCGCCCGAGACCGGCGCGACCTACACCGTGACGACACCGCTCACCGCGCTCGACGACCTCGGCCTGCTCGGCGACGTGAGCCTCGTCTCGGGGCTCGCCATTCCCTTCAACGCAAGCTCGGTCGAGCCGGGCGACGTACCCGCGGGCGGCGCCTTCCGTGACTTTCACGGCGGCGGCGCGGGGCCGCTGCTCTGCGGCACCCGCTCGCTCGCCGCAGATTTCACGTGCCGGAGCGCCACGTCGGATCAGCTCGTCGCCGCGAAGAACAAGGGCAGCGTGCTCGATTCGCTCGTGCTGCGCGCGCAGCCCGTTTGGTACCTCTCGGGCTCGAGCTTCTCCGGGCGACAATACATCTCGTACCGCGGCGATCGCGACCCGATCGAGGCCCAAACGAGCCCGCGCATCGTCTACCACTCGCTCTTCGACGGCTTCACGCCGAGCGGCGACGGCGCCGCGGCGCAGCACGATTTCGAGCTGCGTGCGCGAAAGAGCGTGCTCTCGCTCATCACCGACAAGCGCGAGAAGCTGCTCGCCAAGGTGAGCGCGGCCGACCGGCAGCGGCTCGAGCGCCACTTCGACGAGATCCGCGACCTCGAGCTGCGCATCGCCGCGACGCCGGCCATGACGAACGGCTGCGCGCCCCCCACCGAGCCGGGCGATGATCCGCCCGTCGGCGGCAACAACGCCGGCGCCACCTCCGACGAGATCGCCACCAACACCGGCTACAGCGACGAGCACGGGCGCGCCCGCCTGCTCGCCGACCTGATTCACATGGCGTTCGTCTGCGACATCACGCGCGTCGCCACGCTGCAGCTCACCGTCTTCCAGTCGCACATGAACGTCTACCCGATCACGGAGATGCTCGGCCTCCCGGTCCGTGCCGATCTCCACGAATGCGGCCACAACGGCGACCAGGAAAACCGCGGGCAGCTCCCGGTCAGCACCTGCCTCAAGTGGCACCTATCGCACTACGCCTACCTGCTCGACAAGCTCAAGAAGACGCCCGAAGGCGCCGGCACGCTGCTCGACAACAGCGCCGTCGTCTTCATGCCCGAAGCGGGTCACGGCGTTCAGCTCAACGACGGCGAGAGCGTGAACCAGACGCACTCCGTCGAGAAGATGATCCTCATGGTCGGCGGCCGCGCGGGCGGTCTCACCCCTGGGCGCCACATCGCCCTCACGGGCACGCACCCGTCGAAGGTGCTCGTGAGCGCGATGCAGGCGGCGGGGTACGACGGCGACGAGCTCGGCGAGGTCACGGGCAACGCGCCGGAGCTCTTCGGCTGAGGCCTCGAGGCCGGAGCAACGTCACCGCTCGTCGTCGCGCGCGGTCAGTCGTTTCCACGTGGCTTCATCGACGACATCCTGTTTGAACGCCGCGTGACACCCGGTGCAGCGAGCGAGCGTCGCGCCGAGCGCTTCCAATACTTTCGTCTGATCGTGCTCACGTGCAGCCTGCGAGATCGTGTCGGCGGTGTGGTGGAACTCGAGGGCCCGCTCCGTGAAACCGGGCGCGGCTGCCCCCATGTGCGAGCACATGCGGCCCATCGACTCGCTGTAGCCGATGCGCGCGGCCGCCCGCTCCACCCCCGCGAAGTCCCCGCTGGCAGCGCCGGCCAGTATCTCCTGCACGGCGAGCAGGTGGTCGCGCATGTTCTGCTTCTGATGATTGGCCATCATGGGCAGCATCGGCACCGGCGTTCGCGCGTCGAGGGCGTCGAGATCCGACCGCTCGTTCGAGCGGGCTCGGGGCGCTGCCGTGCTGGCGTCCGTGCGGAGCGCAGTCGTCGTCGGGACGGGGTGCGCCTCGTGCCGACAGGCGAAAAGCAGCACGACGAGCGTCAGGCTGTTCTTCCCCATGACTCTCCCTTTCTTGCCAGCGTCGCGAGCGCCCCGTTCAAGCACTCGAGCGCCTCGATGACCGCCTGGCGTCGAGCAGCCGACGGGAGCGCCTCGAGCACGTCCGTGAAGCGTGCGCGGCTCGCCGCGCTGACACGCTCGGCAACGCGTCGCCCCTTGGCGGTGAGAGTGAGAGGACGCGCTCGACCGTCCGAGGGCGAACGCAGCCGCTCGATGTGCCCCGAGCGCTCCATCTTCGAGCACAGGCGCGTGACGTTGCTCTTGTCGATGCCGAGTAGCTCGGCCAACGCCTGCTGCGTGATGGGTCCGCCCGTCTGCCGCTCGAGAAGCACTTGCAGGGCGTGAGCGTGAGACACCGCCAGCGGCTCGCCGCACGGTGTCTGGTCGCCCGCCAAGAGTCCGAAGGAGCGGATGAAGTGTTGGACCGCACCGCGAAAGCGCTCGGTCTCCGCGTCACGCATTTCGGCAAGGTAGTCCCAATTAGTTGCGTACGCAACTATATCTACGGTTCGGCGCAAATTCTGCCCTCGGCGCTTGGGCTCTTTGCGGCTGAGACGGGGCGCGTCCCGCGAACAAAACGACAAGACCCCCGGGTTTGGGGGGGCCTTGTTGGGTCGCGGGCGGTTGCCGCGACGCCGTGAGCCTTACGCCTTGATGGCGTCGAGCTCGCCGGGCTGGGTGATGCCCTTCGAGACGTCGCTCGTGTCCATGACGCCGAAAGTGCTGATGGGTGCGCCGCCCGAGTCCTTGGCTCCGATGGCGTTCATCAGCGTCACGTACAGCTTGTTGAGCGGGACGTTGCCGCCGTTCGAGCCGGTGTTGAAACCGACGTCGGTGGCGCCGTTCGCGCAGCTCGCCTCGCTGTTGCCCGTGCCGAGCGTCTTCGTGTCGAGGTTCACGGACACGCCCTGCTTCAGGTAGCCGCCGGCGCTGCCCGCGATGACGATCGGCAGGTTGTTGTTGTTGTGAGCGTTGCCGTCCGCGAGCTCGGGCAGCCACATGACCGCCGAGTTGTCGAGCATCGAGCCTTCACCTTCGCTGATCGACTTGATGAGCGTGACGAGCTGGACGTAGCGCTTCGCGTACCACTGGTCGATTTGGTTGATGCTCTCCAAAACGCCCGACGCGCAGGTGCCGCCCACGCCGGCCGTGCCGTTGCGGTGCGAGAGGCCGTGGTGATCGTACTGGTGATCCATGCCGTCCCACTTGAAGGTGACGAACCCGGGCCACTGCAGCAGGATCATGCGGTTCGTGTCGCACATCATCGTGAGGGCGATGAGCTTGAGCATCATGTCGCCGCCCTTGGTGAACGCGGTGGCCGTGTCGCGTGCCTGAGCCGCCTTCACGTCGGCGTCCGACACGCCGAGCCCCGTCGCCGCGTCCGCCGTGCAGGCCGCAGAAACGCTGCCGACCGTGCCGACCTCCGTCTCGCGCAGGAGCGAGAGCCAATCGTCGACCTTCTTCTGGTCGCTCTTGCTCATGTTGAGCCGCTTGAAGGCGTCGAGATCGCTCTTCACGAGGTCGATGATGCTGTTGCCCTGGGCGACCTTGTAATCGACCATCGTGGGCGTGGGCGTCGTCGCCGGCTGTCCGGTGCCGAAGCCCGCGGCGAGGGACTTGTACACGTTGGACGGGTTCGTCTCCGGCGTGTACGGCGTGTTCACGTCGCTGTAGGAGACGATGCCCTTCACGTTGGCGAACGCGCTTCCGACCGAGAGCACGAGCGGTCCCGTGCCGGCCGGATTCACCATCCCCGCCAGGATGTGATCGAGCGACTTGCCCTGCGCCCAGTGGCTGCCCGCCGGGTCGAGCGGCGCGGCCGTGAGCTTCGAGCCCATGCCCTGATCGTGCGGGTCGAAATAGCCGTTGATCGTGCCCTTCGGGTACATCGCGAGGCCGCGCGGGAAGAGCAGATTCGGAGCAAAAGCACCGAGCCCTTCGAGCGTGGTCCCGGCGAAGGCTTCCGCCGTGAGCTCGCCGTTCTCGACGCTCGGGAACCAGCGGTTCGTGAGGCAGCCGTTCTGCGTGTAGAAGATGACCAGTCGCTTGGAAGGGGCGGCCGCCTGCGCCGTGGCCTTACCCTGGAGCGAGGTCAGGAACGGCGTCGCGAGCGCTGCGCCGCCGATGCCCTTGAGGAATAGCCTGCGTTTCATTGCGTCACCTCGACCGCGCGATAGCGGAAGTACTGACTTTGTGTGAGGTCGGCGATGAGATCGACCACCTTGTAACCGGAGTCGGTGAGCTTGGTCGAAAGCGTCTCCACCGTGCAGTAGTCCTGCGCGGTCGCTGCGCGCTGGTACGCGAACTCGACCCAGCGTCGCGCGTAGCAGGCCTGAGCCTCACGCGAGTCGGCGATGGCGTTCATCAGGTCCGCGGGGCCCTTCACGTCCACCGTCTCGACGTCGTTGATCGGCACCGTCGCCGTCGCGTCGATCGGCTCGCCGTTGTCGTGCTCCTTCGCTTGCACGGCGCCGATCGCATCGAAGGTCTCGAGCGCGAAGCCGGTCGGGTTGATGAGAGCGTGGTGGCAGCCGACGCAGGCGTCGCCCGACGTCTGCGCGTCCGTCCGTGCACGGTTCGTCTTGAGGTTCGGGTCCGTGGGAACCGGCGTCGAAGCCGCGTCCGGGGGCGGCGCGCCGATGTCCGTGCAGAGCACCTGCTTCTGCAGGAAGGCGCCGCGCAGAATCGGTGAGGACCGATCGAAGAGCGAGTACGCCGCGAGGAAGCCGGCGCGCGTGAACACGCCGGGCCGCACCGCCGGGTCGAGATCCGTCTTCACGAGATCCGCGCCGAACGAGCCTTTGACCCCGTAGATGGACGCAAGGTTCGAGTTCACGAAGCCCACCGTGGAGGTGAGGAGGTCGTGGAAGGTGCCCTTTGCGTCGAACACCGTGTAGTCGAAGAACTTCGCCGTCTCCGCCGTCGCCGCCGTCACCGACGCGTCGTTGAAGCTCGCGTAGTACTTCGGCTCACGCTGGTAGCCGACCCAGCGCGTGCCCTCGCCCATCTTGGCGTAGGCGTTGTGGAAGGAGGCGACCATGCTGCGCGCCTTCGGGTCGGCAACCATGCGCTGCGCTTCCTTGAGCACGCCCGCCGAGTCCTCGAGGGCGCCGTTCTTGGCCGCGTCGAGCAAGGCGTCGTCGGGCGCACTCGACCAGATCATGTACGAAAGGCGGGTCGCGATCTCGTAAGGGCTGAGCGCGATCTTGCCGTCTTCCTGCACCTCGGTCGTTTCGGCCTTCGTGAGGAAGGACGGCGAGAGCAGGAACGACCGCAGAATCAGCTGAACGGCCTCGTCCAGCGTGCCGGTCGCGGTGAGCGTCGCGCGGTTCGTGTAGATGTTCGTGAACTTCGTGACCTCTGCCGTCGTGAGCGGGCGGCGGAAGGCCCGCTCGCCGAACGTCGTGACGAACTGCGTGATGCAGGTCATGTCGTCCGTGGCACAGCCGACGGCCTTCTGGCGCGCTGTCGGATCGGCAACGATGGCGGCCGACACCGCGTCGGCGGCGGCTTGGTACCCGTCCCAGGCGCGCTGGTCGACGCTGCCGGTCGTATCGGGCGCGAGCATCTGGGAGGGCTGCATCGCGAGCCCGACCAAGTCGCGAATGGTGTTGTCGTACTCGACGTGCGTGAGCCGCGGGAGCTGCGACGTCGTGGGAATACCCGTCGTGCAGCGCGACGTCGCGGGATTCCCCGGGTCGCTCGTGCTGCCGCTCGTTCCGTTGCCCGCGGTGCTGCCGCCCGAGCTGCTGCTCGATGCACCGGAGCCGTTGCCCCCCGAGCCGGTCTTGCCACCGCTCGACCCGACGGCGTTACCGGCGCCGGAGCCTTGCGACGGGTTACCGTTGGGTCCTGTTGTGCCTGTCCCCGGTCCGCCGACGCCGGGACCTTCGATTTGGCCGGTGCAGCCCGCCGACACCAATGCGGCTGCAACGAATACGCCTCGCCTCCAGGTAAACATAGCTAGCACCTCGTCTCGCGGGTTCGCGGCTCGGGGGTGAGATAAACCTCACAGGCGTCATGCCCGATGCAGAGATGCGATCTCTAAGACT
>DASUGE010000402.1:0-4130 GCA_036274215.1 Polyangiaceae bacterium
GACTACGCCGGGAGCCCCGGCTACCGCCGCACGCGCCATCACCGTCGGCACGAGCCCGGGAGGCGTCGGCGCCGGTACGCCGCTCGCGGCAGGGACGGGTCACGAGCTCGCAGCGTTCGCCGAAGGCTGCTTCTGGGGCTCGGAGAATACGTTCCGTCACGTCCGCGGCGTGACAGCAACCGCCGTGGGTTACACGGGGGGGCATACCGACCTCCCGACGTACGAGGCCGTTTCGTCCCACACGACGGGCCACGCCGAGACGGTCCTCGTCGAGTTCGATCCGAAGGTCGTGAGCTACGGCGAGCTCTTGCGCGTGTTTTGGGAATCGCACGATCCGACGACGAAGGACCGCCAGGGCCCCGACGTGGGCTCGAACTACCGGAGCGCCATTTTTACGTTTTCGCCCGAGCAAGCAGCGAGCGCGCGCACCTCGGAAGCCGAAGAGCAAAAGCGGCACCAACGCCCCATCACGACCGAGATCCGCGCGATCGGCCGCTTTTACAAGGCCGAGGAATACCACCAGCAATACGACGAGAAGAGCGGCACCGAGTCGTGCCCGCTCCCCGAGCGCGCGCACGAAACCTGAGATCCCGGCGGGTTTCCTGGTCTAGGCTCGGCCGAGCTGGCGAGTCCATCGCCCGGATCCCGTGAGCGAATTCTTTCAGCAGATCATCAACGGCCTGTCGCTGGGCTCGATCTACGCGCTCATCGCGCTCGGGTACACGATGGTCTACGGGATCTTGAAGCTCATCAACTTCGCGCACGGCGAGGTGTTCATGGTGGGCGCGTACGGCGGGTACTTCATCGCGACGGCGCTCGGCGTCGACGGCTACGAAGCGTCCGGCGCGGGCTTTCCGCTCGTGCTCGCGCTCGTGGTGCTCGTGGCGTCGATGGCGCTCTCGGCCCTCCTTGGCGTCACGATCGAGGCGCTCGCGTACCGGCCCGTGCGCTCCGCTCCGCGCCTCACGCCGCTCATCACGGCCATCGGCGTGAGCTTGTTCCTGCAGAACGTGGCCATGCGGGTCTTCACGCCGAATCCGCGGCGTTACCCCGCCATTTTGCGGGAGCTTCGCTTCGAAGTCGGCGGCGTGATCATCACCAACATCAAGCTCGCGATCTTCGTCGTCGCGATCGGCTTGATGATCGGCCTGCAGCAGTTCGTGCAGCGCACCTGGACGGGGCGCGCGATGCGGGCGCTCTCGCTCAACATGGACGCGGCGCGGCTGATGGGCATCGACGTGAACCGCACGATTCGAGCCACGTTTGCGGTCGGCTCGGCGCTCGCGGCCGCGGGCGGCATCCTGTTCGGGCTCGACCAAATCACGATCAACCCGCTGATGGGCGTACTCACGGGCATGAAAGCCTTCGTCGCCGCCGTGCTCGGCGGCATCGGCAACATCCCGGGCGCCGTCGTGGGCGGCTTGCTGATCGGTCTCGCCGAGCAGCTCACGGCCGGCTACCTCTCGCCCGATTACCGTGACGCGATCACCTTCGTGATCCTCGTCGTGATCCTGGTCGCCAAGCCCGAAGGGCTGCTCGGCGTCGTGCGACAGGAGAAAGTGTGAGCACGCCGCTCAGGCCGCGAAAACCCCGCTGGCCGCTGCGAGCGGGCGTGGCCGCGCTGACGATCGCGCTGCTCTACGCGGTGGGGCTCGGTGTTCAGGCGGGGCTCATCGAGTACGCGCAACGGATCCTGCTCATCGCTGGCATCAACGTGATCCTCGCGGTCGGGCTCAATCTGATCAACGGCACCACGGGGCAGTTCTCGATCGGGCACGCGGGGTTCATGGCGGTCGGCGCGTACACGACGGCGTTCGTCGGTGTGCAAATCGCGCCGCACGTCGCGGCGATGCTGGGGGCGGGAGCCGTTGCGGACGCCGTGACGTTCAATCTCGCGCTGCTCGCCGGCGCGGCGCTCGCGAGCGTCGCCGGGCTCGTCGTGGGGTTGCCGAGCTTGCGGCTCAAGGGCGACTACCTCGCGATCGTGACGCTCGGCTTCGGCGAGATCATTCGCATCGTCTTCAACAACGCGCAGTTCCTCGGCGGCGCGACCGGCTATAACGGCGACTCTGCGGCGGGCCTACCCACCTACACCAGCTTTTTTTGGGTGTTTTTTTGGGTGATCGTCGTGATCGGGCTGATCCGGAACGTCACCTTCTCGCAGACGGGCCGCTCGCTCGTCGCCATTCGCGAGGACGAGATCGCGGCCGAGGCGATGGCCACGCCGACGACGCGCCTGAAGGTGCTCGCCTTCGCGCTCAGCGCCGCGACGGCCGGCATCGCAGGCGGCCTCTTCGCGCACATGCAGGCGGGCATTCGCCCGGAGGACTTCAAGTTCGACAAGTCGATCGACATGATCGTGATGATCATCGTCGGCGGGCTCGGCTCCATTTCCGGCGCCGCGCTGGGCGGCGTCTTCGTCGCGGTGAGCCTCGAGCTGATGCGCGACTTCCAGGAGTACCGGCTGGTGCTCTACGCGCTCTTGCTGATCGTGATCATGCTCGTGCGACCGCAGGGGATCCTCGGCCAGCATGAGCTCCCCTTCGGTTGGCTCACGCAGCGCTTCGCGCGCAAGGGGGACGCGTGAGCCTCCTTGCGCTCGACGGCGTGGACAAGGTGTTCGGCGGCCTCCGCGCGCTCAGGGCTCTGAGCTTCGCCGTCGAGCCGGGCGCCATTTTCGGCCTGATCGGCCCGAACGGCGCGGGGAAAACCACGATCTTCAACGTCGTCACCGGCGTCTACCGACCCGACGGCGGGCGCGTGCTGTTCGACGGGCAGGACGTCTCCGGGCTCGGGCCCGCGGCGATCGCGACGCTCGGCGTGGCGCGCACCTTCCAGAACATCCGCCTCTTCCGCGCGATGACCGTCGAAGAGAACGTGATGGTCGCAGGGCACAAGCTCCACAAGGCGGGGCTCTGGAGCGCGATCGTTCGCAACATGGCCTACGCCGAGGACGAGCGGACGCTCGGCACGCGCGCGCGCGAGCTGCTCGAGGTGCTCGGGCTCGCGGCGCAGGCCGGGGACATCGCCGGCAGCCTGCCGTACGGCTCGCAGCGGCGGCTCGAGATCGCGCGCGCGCTCATGCTCGGCCCGAAGATCCTCCTGCTCGACGAGCCCGCCGCCGGCATGAACAGCCGTGAAGCGCTCGACCTCGAGCGGCAGATCCGCCTGCTGCGCGACGAGCTCGGCGTGACGATCGTCCTCGTCGAGCACAACATGTCCGTCGTGATGAGCGTCTGCGATCGGATCCACGTCGTCGACCACGGCGAGACGATTGCGGAGGGCGCTCCAGCGGAAATCAAGGTGCACCCGCGCGTGCTCGCCGCCTACCTCGGGCAAGAAGACGAGGCGCACGCGGAGCCGGAGGCACACGCGTGAGCGACACGGCGAGCCCGGCGGCGGCGCCAGCGCGACCGGACGGTACGCTGGCAAATCACCTCGAGGTGCAGGGGCTCAAGGTGTCGTACGGCGGGATTGCCGCCGTGAAGGGCGTGTCGTTCGAGGTGCCGCGCGGCGAAATTCTTGCGCTGATCGGCGCGAACGGCGCCGGCAAAACCAGCGTGCTGAAGGCGATTGTCGGTCTCGTTCCGAGCGCGGGCGGCACGGTGAAGCTCTTCGGTCGCGACGCGGCCGGCATTCCCACGCATCGCCGCGTGGCGCTCGGCGCGACGCTCGTCCCCGAGGGCCGCGCCATCTTCTCGGGCATGACCGTGCGCGAAAATCTCGAGCTCGGCGCGTTCCTCAAGCGGGAGCGGCGGGCCCTCGACGAGCGGCTCGAGCGCGTGATTCGGCTATTTCCACGCCTCGGCGAGCGCCTCACGCAATCGGGCGGCACGCTCTCGGGCGGCGAGCAGCAGATGCTCGCCATCGGCCGCGCGCTGATGGGCGAGCCGAAGCTCCTTTTGCTCGACGAGCCGAGCCTCGGTCTCGCGCCGAAGCTCGTCGCACAAATTTTCGAAAGCATTCGCGAGATCGCAACCACGGGGATGACGATTCTGCTCGTCGAGCAGAACACGCGCCTCGCCTTGGAGACCGCACATCGGGCCCACGTCCTCGTCACGGGCGAAATCGTGCTCTCGGGGCAATGCGCCGAGCTCCGCAGCGATCCGCGCATCAAAGCCGCGTACCTG
>DASUGE010000403.1:0-5145 GCA_036274215.1 Polyangiaceae bacterium
AACCAGGCGCACTGGGCGATCCACTTGCCGTAGTGCTCGAGGTACGCCTCGTCCTGGTAGTTGGACGCATTCAGGAAGAATCCGTCGGCAGCGTCGACGTTCGCCTGGAGGAGACGGTCAGCCGCGTCACCGGCACCGAGCCATTGGTTGTGCGTGCCGTCGAGGTAAACCTTCGTGCCCGGGTTCGCCTTGAGCGCGTCGACCGCGTAGCTCAGCATCTCGAAGCGGTCCGCCGCGGCCGTGGTCGGATCGGCCTCGGCCGGCTGACACCACTCGAGCGCGCTCGGATCGTCGAGCCAGTCGTCGCGATCGGCGAACGGGTTGTAAAAGGGAATGATTCCGAGACTATCGGGCTCGAGGATCACGACGGCGTCGCCGTCACCGATGCCCTTGGCCACCGCGTCGATCCAGTCGAAGTACTCCTGCTTCGTCGTGGCGCCGCCCGCGGAGAACACTCCCGACCACCACGCCGCGGAACTTATGTACAAAACTCCCCGAACCGCCCTGGGCATTAATCTCACGGCGGTGGATCTGCAATATCCCCGCGGGGTGCCGCTCGCGGCCGCTCGAAAGCGACGCCGCGCAGCCGGCGCTCGGCGGGAGTACGGGACCGCGGGGCGGCGCGCGACGAGCTACGCCGGGACGAGCGCGTCCAAGCTCATGCCGAGGGCGCGCGCCAGACGGGATGCGACATAGACCGACGGCGTCGCGAGCCCGAGCTCGATGCGCGACAGGTACTTGTCGGCGATGTGAGCGGCTTCGGCGAGCTCGCGCTGCGTGAGCCCGCGCTCCTCCCGCGCTTTCTTTACCGCTCGGCCGAAGGTCCTGCGGAACGGTCCTTCACGCACGCAGCGGAGGCTAGACGTAAACGCAGGATGCGAGAACTACCGATAGGTTCCCGAAAGCAGTCTCGAAACGAGACACTCGGTCTCTAGGCCGGCGGCACCGAGCACGCGAAGAAAACACTCACCGTCGTGCCGCCGCCCGGCTTGCTCTCGATTTGCACGACACCGCCCGTGCTCTCGACGATCTCGCGCACGGCCGTCAGGCCTACACCCGTGCCTTCGCCCGGAGCTTTGGTGGTGAAGAAGGGGTCGAAGGCCTTGTCGCTCGTCACTGCGTCCATCCCCTCACCCGTGTCGGTCATCGTGAGGAGCACGTAGCCCGCTGCCACACCGACGATCGTCGAATCGCTCCCGGGGAACGACGCGACCCGGCTCGCCTCGAGGGTCAGCGTGCCGCCTTTCGGCATGGCGTCGCGGGCGTTGGCGGCCAAGTTCGAGAGTACGCGGAAAATGCCCGTTTCCTCGCATCGTACGGGCGGCAGGTCGGAGCCGAGCCGAGTCACGACCTCGATCCGGTCCCCGACGAGCGAGCCGATCACGCCGGAGAACCGCTCGACGCAGTCGGCGAGGTCGAGCCCCGCGGGGCGACCGATGCCGGGATCGGTGGGGACGAGCTTGGCGACCAGCCGGGTGGCCTGGCTGACCGCGTCCTCGACGACGTGGAGGTCGCGCCCGACCGAGCTCGCCGCCTGCTGCTTGAGCGACTCCGCGCAGTTCTGGATCACGAGCAGCATGTTGTTGAGGTCGTGCACCACGCTGCGCACCAGCCACTCCGAAGGGGCGGCCGAGCTCGCCATCGGCATGGAGCGACGACTCGTCCGCTTGTGGAGGACGCCGCTCTCCGCGTCGAAGGCGGACGCGAGCGACGCGCTCACGACGAGCGCACGGCGTGCCTCGATGATGAGCTCTTTGAGATCGGCCGCCCGCTCCTCGTGTGACGTGTCGAGCGAGACGGTGCGGCCGAGCTCGCGCACCCTATCGAGTGCGTCTTCTAGCTCTGCTGCGTCGCCGGCTCGACCGCCGGTCGCGAAACCGGTGCGTCCCGGCTGCGCGCCGCCGCTCCCATTCCTTGAGTTCATGTGTCCCGCTCCCTGCGGAGGCCCCGACGTTCCCTGAAGACGGAAGGCCCATGCTTCGAGTATTCATATACCTATCGGTAGAACCACACAAGATCGCCGGCGACGGCGCGCCGCTTCGCGCGGCAACACGCCGCGAAATCTCTCGGAGTTATGCGCACGCTTGCACTTTTATTGCGCGCTCCGCAGCACCCCACCCGGCGGGTAGAGATTCAGAATTGGGAGAGGAAGCCCCAGATTTCCGGCCCGGAGAAGGGCGGTGGCTCGTGAATGCCCTCGAATTCGCACCAGTTCACCGGGTAGCCCTCGTCGCAACCCTGGTAGGCGACGCAGCCGTCGTTACCGATCGGCTGCGGATCGTCCATGCTGCAGCCGTTCCGCTTGGCAAACTCGTCGCGCGCGGCGCGGCCGTTCGAGATGTTGATCGTCGTGTCGTCCGTGCCGTGTGACGACCAGTAGGCGATGTGACCGCCGCCTGCCGGGCAGCTGGCGGCGCTGAGCGAGCATGACATCGGCGCCACCGCGCGGAACACGTCGGCCATGTTGCACGCGACCCGCAGCGTCATGATCCCGCCCATGCTGAAGCCGGTCGCGAGGATGCGACTCTCGTCGAGGCAGAGCTCGCCTTTGAATTTTTCTACGAGCGCCTTCACGTAGTCGATGTCGCCGTTCTGCCAACTCCCGTCGGCCTGGCCCGCGACGAAGATCGTGTGATTGTCCGCGTGCTCCTTGATCCCGTAGTAGGGGCCGGTCGGGTCGAGCCCCATGTTCGGCGGGTCGCCGTTGTCGACCTGCTTCGCGGAGCCGGACATGCCGTGGAACGCGAAGATGATGCGGTTCGGCGTGGCGTTGTCGTAGCCGCTCGGAATGCGGATGATGTACTCTCGCGCCTTGCCGCCCACGCTGATGGTGCCGTCGCCGTCGGGTGGCGTGGCGCTGCCCTTGCCGCAGCCCATGCTCGGGACCGGGCCCGTAAGGCCGCCGCCGCTCCCGCCCATGCCCGAGCCGGCAGCGCCCGCCATCGACGAGCCGGCCGCGCCCCCGGGTGAGCTGCCCGCCGCCGCACCGGCCGTACCGCTGCCGGCCGAGCCGCCCGCCGCCGGTCCGCCGGCACCGGCAGCGCCACCGTTCGAGACGCCGCTGCCCGCGGAGCCGCCCGTGCCGCCCGAAGCGCCGCCGGTCCCGCCGCTGGTCCCGCCGGTGCTCGACCCTGCGGTGCCTCCGGAAGCGCTCGTGCCCGAGCCGGAGCTGCCGCCGCTTCCGGCGTTCGACGCGCCGCCGCCCGGCATGCCACTCGTTCCGGTTTGGCCGGCGCCCCCTTTGGCGGCGTCGTCGTCCGACTGATTGCCGCACGCACCGACGAGCAGAGCGCTCGTGAGCGCGGCGCACCCTAGGCTCTTTCGCATAACGAGGGAGGCAAACATCGGCGGGTCCGTCCTCATGGAAGGGTACCGCAACGACTGCTCTCGAGGCAGCGCGAAGCTCGGCGCGTGACGCCGGCGATCGCAAGTTTTGTGCGAGTTTTACCGCACGCGTCCGCTCAGGCGTGAATGATTGCAGTAGGCTGCACGGCTTCTTCGTCGGGCGCTTGCTCCGGTGTGGCTTCGATGAGCGCCGGTACTGCGGCACCGGGGTGCGCTTGGTTCTCCAAGAAACCGATGAGCTCTTCGCGCGCTCGATCGTACTCGGGTGATTCGGCGAGGGCGGTCCGATCGCGCGGACGCTCGAACGGCACGGGCAGGATACCGCCGAGCTTCGCGCCGGGGCCGCTCGTCATCATCGCCACGCGGCTCGAGAGGTAAATAGCCTCGTCGACGTCGTGCGTGACCATGAGCGCGGTGATGCGCTGGCGCGACCACGCTTCCATCAGAGCGTCCTCTAGCTCGAGGCGCGTGAGTGAATCGAGCATGCCGAACGGCTCATCGAGGAGCAGCATATTGGGCTCGAGAGCGAAGGCGCGCGCGAGACCGACCCGCTGGCGCATGCCTTGCGAGAGCTCGGCCGGGTGCTTGTGGAGCGCGGAGCCGAGCCCCACACGGTCGAGGTGCTCGGCACCGCGCTCGCGCCGCTCGGTCGCGGTCAGAGCGGGGAAAGCCTGCTCGAGCCCGAGCGTCACGTTCTCGAGCGCCGTCATCCACGGGAAGAGGCACGGTGCCTGAAACACGACGCCGCGATCGGTCCCAGGTCCCGTCACCTCGCGTCCGGCGAGGATCACGGTCCCCGCGCTCGGCGCCGCGAGGCCCGCGACGATCGAAAGCACCGTGGACTTGCCGCAGCCCGAGTGGCCGATCAGGCACACGAACTCGCCCTCCTCCACCGTCAGGTTGAAGCCGTCGACGACCTGCTGCGTGCCGCGCTCGTTGGTGAAGCTCTTACCGAGCTCCCAGATCTCCAGATACTTCTTCACGCGCTCGCCTCCACGGCGCGAGGCGCCGCCACCGCCGGGGCGACCTCGCGCACGGTCTTTCTTTGCTTAGCGCTCGCGAGCAGCCACGCGACGAGCTCGGCGCGGATCGTCTTGAAACGTGGGTCGCGCGCGAGGTCGCGCCGCTCGCGCGGGCGCTCGAGCTCGACCGTGAACGCGGGGCCGAGCGTGGCCGCCGGGCCGTGCGACAGCGGAATGATGCGGTCGGCGAGGAGAATGGCCTCTTCGACGTCGTTGGTGATGAGCAGCACCGTCTTCTGGTCCGCCTGCCAGATGCGAGCGATCTCGTTCTGAAGGCTCGCGCGGGTGAGCGCGTCGAGCGCGCCGAGCGGCTCGTCGAGCAGGAGCACCTCCGGATCCATCGCGAGCGCGCGAGCCACGGCCACGCGCTGGCGCATGCCGCCCGAGAGCTCGCTCGGTCGCTTGCCGCCCGCCTGCGTGAGGCCGACGAGCGTGAGATAGCGCGTGACGCGCTCGGCTTGCTCCGCGAGCGTCGCTTTCGGGAACGCTTGACCTACCGCGAGCGCCACGTTCTCGCGCGCCGTCAGCCACGGCAGGAGCGAGTAGTTTTGGAACACGACGCCGCGCTCGGTGCTTGGCCCCGTGACGCGCTTGCCGGCGACGCTGATGCTGCCCGCGTCGGGGGCGACTAGCCCATCGTCGAAGCCAGCGGCATGCCGAGCAGCATGTGCGTCGCGTGGATGTCGCCGTTCGAGAGCGAGTCGCGAATCGCGGCCCAGCTCGCGCCCTTCACGACGGTGGAGTTGATGCCGTACTTCTTGAAGAGCCCCTTTTCGTG
>DASUGE010000404.1:0-4830 GCA_036274215.1 Polyangiaceae bacterium
ACGAGCTCGGCCAAGCCGTCGCCGAGCTCGAGCGCGCGCGTGCCGAGCTCGACCGCGCCTTCCCGAGCAACCAGAAGCCACGCCCGTCGAGCGCCGCACCGAGCGCGGGCGCGAGCCGCGGCGCCGACCTCGACGAAGCCCCACCCGCGAAGGCCGCGAAGAAAGGCGAGGAATCGAGCTGCAGCACGGCGTGCCGCGCGTACTCGTCGCTCGGTCGCGCGGCGAGCGCCGTGTGCCGGCTCGCCGGCGAGAAGGACGCGCGTTGTACGCACGCGCATCGGGTCGTCGCCGACGCGCGACAGCGCGTCGCCGTGTGCAGCTGCCAGAGCGAATGACCGAGCAAGGACCAAGTCCAGATCTTCCGCTCGTCGGGCGCCTCGCCCCGAGCCCGACCGGGCTCTTGCATCTCGGACACGCCCGCACGTTCCTCTTCGCGTGGTGGAGCATTCGCGCGCGAGGCGGGCGCATCGTGCTGCGCATCGAGGACCTCGACGCCGGGCGCGCGAGCCCGGAGTTTCGCGACGCCGCCCTGCGCGATCTCGAGTGGCTCGGGCTCGACTGGGACGGAACCCCGAGCGTTCAGACGGAGCACCTCGAGCGCCTGGAGAGCGCGGTCGTGCGCCTGCTCGCCATGGGGCGCGCGTACCCGTGCGTGTGCAGCCGCAGCGATCTCCGAACGGCCCAAAGCGCCCCTCACCCCGGCGACCGCGAGCCGCGCTACCCCGGAACCTGCCGGGGCCGCTTTGCGACGCCCGCCGACGCCGAGCGCGAGAGCGGACGTGCCGCGGGCATTCGTCTCAAGGTGCCGGCCGGCGACGTCACCATTCGCGACGCCGTCTCGGGCATCCACACGCTCGACGTGCAGGCGAGCGTGGGCGACTTCCTGCTCGCGCGGCGCGGCGGAGCGCCGGCCTATCAGCTCGCCGTCGTCGTCGATGACGCCGCCGAGGGAGTCACGGAGGTGCTGCGCGGCGACGATCTTCTCCCGAGCACGTTCCGGCAGTGGCACGTCCAGGTCGCGCTCGGCTTGCCGCATCCCACCTGGGTGCACGTGCCCCTCGTCCTCGACGCGACGGGCCGGCGCCTGGCCAAGCGCGCCGACTCACTGAGCCTCGCCGAGCTTCGCGCTCGCGGCGCCGACCCGCGCGCGATCGTGCGTTGGGTCGCCGACAGCGCCGGCATGCCCGGCGGCGGGCTCGTGAAGGCTTCCGAGCTGACGCCGCATTTCTCGCTCGAACGCCTGGACCGTCGCCCCGTGCGCGCCGACGGCGCGGTCCTCGAGCGCATCGTCGCAAGCTGATTCCGCGCCGTACTCGGGATACCCTCGGCTCCGATGTCCGAGCCCGAGGCGAAAGCGAAGCACACCCTCATCGGCCACCCCGTCGGGCTCTTCACGCTCTTCTTCGCGGAGATGTGGGAGCGCTTCTCGTTCTACGGGATGCGGGCGCTGCTCCTCTTCTACATGCTGAAGGGGTTTTTGCACTACGGCGACCAGCGCGCGTACGCCGTGTACGGCTCGTACACCGCGCTCGTGTACATGACGCCGTTCTTCGGCGGCATGCTCGCGGATCGTCTGCTCGGCGCGCGGCGCGCGGTCGTCACCGGCGGCCTCTTGATGGCGGCGGGGCACCTCGTGATGACGATCCAGACGGACAGCGCCTTCTACTTCGCGCTGGCGCTGCTCATTGCGGGCAACGGCTTCTTCAAGCCGAACATCTCGACCATCGTCGGCTCGCTGTACCCGGAAGGGAGCCCGCTCCGCGACGGCGGCTTCACGCTCTTCTACATGGGCGTGAATCTCGGCGCCGCGCTCTCACCGCTGCTCTGCGGCTACATCGGCGAGACGTACGGCTGGCACTGGGGCTTCGGCCTCGCGACGATCGGCATGCTGAGCGGACTTGCGACGTTCGTGCTGCCGAGGCGCGCCGCTCAGGTGCTGATCGTGCTGGCGGCGCTCGGCGCAAGCCTCGGGCTCGTGGTGATGCGGCCCGAAAACACGATCTCGTTCGGCGTGAACCTGCTCGTCGCTGCAGCGCTCCTCACGGCGGCCGGCGCGGCGGCCCTCGCCCTCGCCCGCGGCGGGATCCCCGACGCGGCCGGCCAGCCCCGCGACCCGGCGCGCCTGAAGGAGAAGGTCGGGCCGCTCACGCGGGAATGGCTCGTCTACTTGGGTGCGCTCGTCAGCCTGCCCGTTTTCGCCGTGCTCGTCTCGGGCTTCTCGACGTTCAGCTCCGACCACGAGCCCGTTACGCTGGTCTCGCGCGAGCTCGTGGCGAGCCTCGCTCATGGCGAGAGCTCGCTTCTGCAGGTGCTCGCGGTCGTGGCCAAGGAGATCAGCAAACCGGCCGGTCTCGTGCTGACGGCCACCGGCGTCTTCGCGCTCGTGTTTCTCGTTCGAGCGCTGACGCGGCTCGAGAAGATCGCCCGCGAGCGCCTGATCGTCGTGATGGTGCTGATGTTCTTCTCGATGCTGTTCTGGTCCTTCTTCGAACAGGCAGGCAGCTCGATCAACAACTTCACCGATCGCAACATCGACCGCGTGACCGAGCGCCGCCACGTCACGCGCGACGAAGTGGGCAAGACCATCGAGATTTCCCCGACGCAGGAGCAGGTCGGTTACGCCAACGGCCCGAGTATCTTCACCTCGCAAGACCTCGATCGCCTGCGCGCAGCGCACGAAGGCGACCCGAGCTTTCGCATCCGCTGGCAAGTCGGTCCCGACAACGTCGGCATGGGAGTCGCCGAGCGCACGGACGAGATCCCGGCGAGCATCTTCCAGGCGACGAACCCGGTGTTCATTCTGCTCTTCGGGCTCGTGCTCACCGCGCTGTGGGGCGCTCTCGGCAAGCGCCGGCTCGAGCCGAGCACGCCAGCCAAGTTCGCGCTCGGCCTCGTGCAGCTGTCGCTCGGCTTCGCCGCGATCTGGTACGGGGCGAAGACCTCGACCGCGCGCGGCATGGTCGGGATGGAATGGCTGCTCCTCGGCTATCTGCTCCACACGCTCGGTGAGCTCTGCCTCTCGCCCGTCGGGCTCAGCATGGTGAGCCGCCTCTCGCCCCCGCTGCTCGTGAGCACGGTCATGGGCGTTTGGTTTCTCGCCACCGCGTTCTCGCAGTACCTCGCCGCGATCATTTCCCAGTTCACGGGCGCGGGCGAAGGCGACGCCGAGCTCAAGGTGCCCATCCCGCGCGAAACGGTGGTGCTGTACGGGGGCGTGTTCGGCAAGATCGCCGTCGCCTCGATGCTCGCCGCCCTGCTCTGCTTCGCCTTGACACCGATGCTCCGGCGTTTCACGCATGAGGACGGCTAGGCGCTCCCGTTGTCACCTCGCCGTTTCGCAACCGCTCCTGCCATTTCACAATTGCAACGGCCTGCTCAGTTTTGGGTACCTAACTACCTGAAAGCAGGAAGCCCAAGTGCTGGCACGCGGGGTGCATCTATTATGCCTCGAAGGCGGCGCCCTTGGTGCCCCCCCCTCCGCCTCGGTCGCCGCCTCCTTAACCCCCCAGCGGCCTGGAGCCCCCCCTAGCTCCGGGCCGTTGTCTTTTTTGTTCGCACGACGCCCGCAGCGCGCTGATGCGAGCTCCGGCCGCCCCGCCGCCGCAAGTGCGGTCCTATAGCTCTTCGAGACGCGCGATGGCGAGCGTGGCGAGCCGGCAAAGCGCGTCGGCGTCGCTCAGCCGGAAGCAACGATCCTCGCGTCCGAGCTCGAGCATCGCAGCGAGCTCGGTGCCGTGAGTCACCGGCACCATCGCGACGCCCGCGAGCGTCGGGTCCCCGAGCCGATCGGCGACGACCCGCTCGGCGACCCCATCGCCCGGCGCCCCGAGCAGCGCCTGGCCGCTCAACGCGTGGGTGTACACGGGGTCGTGATACGAAACGACACTCCCGAGCGAGTCCTCGAGGCCGCCGATGGAATAGGAGGTGACGGGCAAGAGCACCGGAGGTCGCTGGCGGTGGAGGAGCCCACGCGTCGCCCGCGTCGCCGTGGCCGCGCCGTTCAAGAGCAGCAGCAAGACCTCGCGCTCGTCACGCGCCTTCGCGATCTCGGCCGCCGCGCGTTGAAAATCGGCGATCGAGCCCGCTTGACCCCAGAGCGCCGCCACCTCGCGAAGCGCCGCGAGCGGTCGCCACTCGTCCGAGCCGGCGGCGCGCACCTGGCAGTCGGGCGGCACGCGACCGTGGCGGATCCCGCGCAGGAGGAGCTCGGTCCGGACCGGACCGATCGTCACCTCGCCGTTCGAGACGATCCAGAGCGCCGAGGGACTCGACTTCGCGTGCAAAACGAGCTGCATGGGGCCTCCAGCGCCGACCCGAGGGGCCGGGGAGCTGCCATCTTCCGGAGGCGCCCCTCGTGGGCCAACAAAGGGGCGGCGCGCTCCGCGGCAGCGCCCTCAGGCCCCTTTGGCGAGCCACACGAGCGTTTCGACGTGGTGCGTCTGCGGGAACATATCGAAGCAGGTGACGTCTCCGAGCACGTAACCGCGCCCCAAAAGCACCTTGAGATCGCGAGCGAGCGTCACCGGATCGCAAGCCACGTACGCCATGGCGCGCGGCGCTAGCCGAAGCAGCGGCTCGAGCGCCGCTTTGGCACCCGTGCGCGGGGGATCGAGCAGCGCGAGCTCCACGCCCGCCGCCGGCGCTTGCTTCGCGAGCGTCGTGGCCACGTCCCCCTCGACGACCTTGACCGCGTCGAGGCTCTGCTCGCGCAACGCTTCGCGGAGCGCGGCCGTCGCCGTGCGCTCGAGCTCTATCGCCGTGCCGCTCAGCCCGGCGAGCGCGAGCGGCACGCTGAAATTGCCGACGCCCGCATACAAATCCAAAAAAGTG
>DASUGE010000405.1:0-11057 GCA_036274215.1 Polyangiaceae bacterium
CGCTCTGCTCACCGGCGAGGAAGCGAGCCACGGCGAGCGTGAGCGTGAGTGCCGGCTCGCTCGCGAACGTCGCACCGAGTGCCGCGCCGAGCGCCAGCACCTGGTCGTACCCGCCGCGCTCGAGGCACTGGCGCGCGAAGAAGAGCAGCTCCGTCGCGCTCTTGCCGGCGAACGCCCGGCGCAGCTCCTCCGGCGCCGGGACGAAGGAGTCCGTTCGGACGGTCACGGGGCCGAGATTACGGCTGGTTCAGAGATCTCGCCAAGCGCTGCCTGGGAGATGGTAGGTAATCCGCCTCCGGCATGCTGAGCTTCTCCGGCGGTCCCGCGCTGACGCCTTTCCGTCGCCAACAGCTCCTCACGGCGCTTACGGCCGCGGCTCCACGCGTCCGCGCCGTCTCCGCCACCTACCGCTACTTCGTCGACACCACCCACGAGACGCCCGAGCTCCGCCGGCGCCTCGGCGAGCTCCTCCCGCTCGGGGCCGAAGAGGCGGATGGCTCCGGGCGGGTGCTCTTGGTCGTGCCTCGACTCGGGACGCTGTCGCCCTGGGCGTCGAAGGCGACGGACATCGCGCGAAGCTGCGGCCTTTCGGAGGTTCGCTGCGTGGAGCGCGGGGTGCTCTACCGCTTTTCCGGCGAAACGACGGACGCCGACGTCCGCACGGTCGCACCGCTCCTTCACGATCGCATGACCGAGAGCGTGCTCTCGGCCGTGGCGGACGCCGCCCAGCTCTTTCGCCGCGAGCCGCCCCGGCGCCTCACGCGGGTCGCCGTGCTCGACGAGGGGCGCGGGGCGCTCGTGCGAGCGAACGTGAAGCTCGGTCTCGCCCTCGACGACGAGGAGATCGACTACCTCGCGGCAAGCTTCTCGGCGCTCCGGCGCGACCCGACGGACGTCGAGCTCATGATGTTCGCGCAGGCGCACAGCGAGCACTGCCTGCACAAGATCTTCAAAGCCGACTTCGTCGTCGACGGCGTGGCGGAGGAGCGCTCGCTCTTCCGCATGATCCAGAACACGCACGAGCGCTCGCCCGAGGGTACGCTCTCGGCCTACAAGGACAATGCCGCCGTGGCGCGCGGCTACCCGGCGCGGCGCTTCTTCCCGAACCCCGCGAGCGGGCGCTACGAGGTCGTCGAGGAAGACACGGCGCTCGTCGTGAAGTGCGAGACCCACAATCATCCGACGGCCATTTCTCCGCGGCCCGGCGCCTCCACGGGCAGCGGCGGCGAGATCCGCGACGAAGGCGCCACGGGCCGGGGCGCGAGGCCGAAGGCCGGCGTGACGGGCTTCACGGTCTCGCACCTGCGCATCCCGGATTTCGTGCAGCCCTGGGAAACGCCGGGTATCGGCAAGCCGGACCGCATCGCCTCAGCGCTCGACATCATGCTCGAAGGGCCGCTCGGCGGAGCGGCGTTCAACAACGAGTTCGGGCGTCCGGGCGTGCTCGGCTACTTCCGCACCTTCGAGCAGCCGGTCGAAACGCCGAGCGGCGGCGAATGGCGCGGCTATCACAAGCCCATCATGCTGGCGGGCGGCGTCGGCAACGTGCGTCCCATGCACGTCGAGAAGCGGCGCTTCGAGCCCGACGCCGTCGTGGTCGTGCTCGGCGGCCCCGCGCTGCTCATCGGCCTCGGCGGTGGCGCCGCGTCGTCGATGGCCGCCGGTACGAGCCACGCCGATTTGGATTTCGCGAGCGTCCAGCGCGACAACCCGGAGATGCAACGCCGCTGTCAGGAGGTCATCGACCGCGCCTGCGCACTCGGCGACCGGACGCCGATTTTGTCGATTCACGACGTGGGCGCGGGCGGGCTCTCGAACGCGATCCCGGAGTTGCTCCACGACGCCGGCTGCGGCGGCCTGCTCGAGCTGCGCAACGTGCCGAACGCCGAGCCCGGCATGAGCCCGCTCGAGATCTGGTGCAACGAGGCGCAGGAGCGCTACGTGCTCGCGGTCGAGCCGAACCGACTCGACGTGCTGCGCGAGATTTGTGAGCGCGAGCGCTGCCCGATGGCCGTGCTCGGTCGGGCGACGAACGACGGTCGCCTCGTCGTGACGGATCGCGAGCTCGGGGACACGCCGATCGATCTGCCGCTGTCCCTCTTGTTCGGCAACGCGCCGAAGCTCACGCGTCGTGTCTCTCGGCGCTCGGTGACCGCGACGCCCTTCGACGCGCGCGTCGTGAACCTCGCCGACGCGGCGTACCGCGTCCTCCGCCTGCCGTGCGTGGCCGCCAAGGACTTCCTCGTGACGATCGGCGACCGCACGGTTTCGGGGCTGATCTCGCGCGATTCGATGGTGGGGCCGTACCAGGTGCCCGTCGCCGATGCGGCGGTCACGCTCGCCGACTACACGGGCTACACGGGAGAGGCGATGGCCATGGGGGAGCGCAGCCCCGTCGCGGTGCTCGACGCCGCGGCTTCGGCTCGCCTCGCCGTGGGCGAAGCGCTCTTGAACCTCGCATCGGCGCCGGTCGAGGCGCTCTCGGACGTGAAGCTCTCCGCGAACTGGATGGCGGCAGCGGGGCACCCCGGCGAGGACGCCGCGCTGTTCGACGCCGTCCACGCCGTCGGCATGGAGCTTTGCCCGGCGCTCGGTGTGGCGATCCCCGTGGGCAAAGACTCGCTCAGCATGCGCGTCGTCTGGGACGAGGGAAAGAGCTCGGTCACGGCGCCCGTCTCCCTCGTCATCACGGCGTTCGCGCGCGTACGCGACGCGCGGCAGGCGCTGACGCCCGAGCTCCGACTCGACGCGGGGGAGACGGACCTCGTGCTCGTCGATCTCGGCTCCGGCCGCGCGCGACTCGGCGCGTCCGCGCTCGCTCAGGTGTACGGCGCGCTCGGCGACACGCCGCCGGATCTCGACGATCCGAAGCGCCTGCGCGCCGTTTTCGAAGGCGTCGCGGAGCTCCGGAGCCAGGGCCTCCTGCTCGCGTACCACGATCGCTCGGATGGCGGCCTTTTCGCGACGCTGTGCGAGATGGCGTTTGCGTCCGGCAGCGGGCTCAGCGTGCGGCTCGACGACACGGCGCCCGACCTCGTCTCGGCGCTCTTCACTGAGGAGCTCGGCGCCGTGCTGCAGGTGCGCCGCGCCGATACGGAGCGGGTGCTCGCGACCTTCGAGCGCCACGGCCTCGAGCGCGGCAGGGGCCGCGAGCTCCACGTCATCGGCGCGCCGGCGAGCACCGGTCGGGTGCGCATCGAGCACGGCGTGCGCGCCGCCCTCGACGAAGAGCTCCTGAAGCTACGCAAGGCGTGGTCGGAGACGACCTTCCGCCTGCAGTCGTTGCGAGACAACTCCGAGTGCGCGCGCGAGGCGTACGAGGGCGTGGCGGATCTCGCCGCGGTCAAGCTCGAGCCCCAAGTCACGTTCGATCTCGAGGAGAACCCGGCTCGCGCGCTCGTCGCGTCCGCAGCGGAGCGGCCCCGGGTTGCAATCCTGCGCGAGCAGGGGGTGAACGGCCAGCTCGAGATGGCGGCGGCGTTCACGCAGGCGGGCTTCGACGCCGTCGATGTGCACATGAGCGACGTGCTCGCCGGGCGCGTCTCGCTCGAGCGCTTCCGCGGCCTCGTCGCCTGCGGCGGCTTCTCTTACGGCGACGTGCTCGGCGCCGGGCAGGGCTGGGCGCGCTCGATTCTGCTGCACGCTCGGGCACGCGAGGCGCTTGGCCGCTTTTTCGCGCGGAAAGACGCGTTTGCGCTCGGCGTCTGCAACGGCTGCCAGGCGCTGTCGGCGCTCAAAGTCCTGATCCCGGGCGCAGAAAGCTGGCCCGCGTTCGAACGCAATCTCTCCGAGCAATTCGAAGGACGCGAGCTCCAGGTCAAAGTGCCGCGCTCGCCGTCCATCTTCTTCAAAGGGATGGAAGGCTCGGTGCTTCCCATCCCGGTAGCGCACGGCGAGGGCCGCGCGGTCTTTGCCCCCGGCACGCTCGAGGCGTGCGAAAAGGCCGGGCTCGTCGCGCTCCACTACGCCGACGGCCGCGGCCAGCCCGCGACGCGCTACCCGCAGAATCCGAACGGCTCGACGGCGGCGATCACCGGCCTCACGACGCCGGACGGGCGCGTCACGATCGTGATGCCGCATCCGGAGCGCGCGTTCCGCACCGTGCAGCACTCGTGGCACCCGCCGGCTTGGGGCGAGCGCGGCCCGCTCTCGCGTCTGTTCGACAACGCCCGCGCCTGGGTCGGCTGAAAGGCGTACCGGGCTCCGCCGTGCAGCACACCATCACGCACGGTCCCTCGTTCGCGATGTTGCGCGTCGATCTGGCTCCGGGGGAGACCGTCGTCGGCGAGGCCGGCTCCATGGTGGCGCGGCACCAGAGCCTCGCGATGGCGGTGAAACTGAACGCCGGGAAAAGCCGCGGTTTCTTCGCGATATTCAAGGCCTTCCTGGTCGCGCTCTTACGGCGCGTCATCGGCCGCGAGACGTTCTTCGTCAATCACTTCACGACGGAGCGCGGTGGGTCCGTATGGCTCGCGCCGACGCTCGCCGGGCAAATCGTTCATCGGCGGCTCGACGGGGAGCTCCTCTTGCTGTCGACCGGCGCCTATCTCGCGCATGCGGGCGACGTGGAGCTGAAGCTGAAATGGGGCGGGCTGCGCGGGCTGCTCGCGAAGGAGGGCTTCTTCTTTCTGGGCGTGACGGGGCACGGCGACCTCTGGTTCACGAGCTACGGCGGCATCGAAGCGATCGACGTGAACGGCTCGTACCTGATCGATAACGGCAATCTCGTCGGCTACGAGGGCAACCTCAGGCTCTCGATCAAGAGCGCGGGCGGCGGGTTGCTCGGCTTGGCGGCGTCGGGGGAGGGGCTCGTGTGCGAGTTCACGGGCCAGGGGCGCGTGTGGCTCCAAACCCGCAACCTCGAGGCCCTCGTCGGCTGGCTATCGCCGATGCTCCCGCGCTGAGCGCCGCATGCACGTCGAGATCCTCTACCGGCCCGCCCACGCCATGGCCCGCGTGCACCTGGCCCCGCACGAATCCATCACGGCCGAGTCCGGGAGCATGGTCGGCATGAGCCCGAACCTCGCGATGGAGACGCAATCCGGCGGCCTGCTCCGCGGCGTGAAGCGGCTCTTCGGCGGCGAATCGTTCTTTCGCAACACGTTCACCGCGCCGGCCGAGCGCGGCGAGCTCCTGCTCGCGCACGCCCTGTGCGGGGACATGCGGGTGCTCGAGATGACACAGGCGGGCTACTTGCTTCAGTCCTCGGCGTTCGTCGCCTCGACGCCCAATGTGGCGGTGGGTACGGAGCTCGGCGGTCTCAAGAGCTTCTTCTCGGGTGCGGGCCTGTTCGTCCTGCGTGCGACGGCGCCGTCGCCGGGCCTGCTGGTCGTCGGCGCCTTCGGCGGGCTCGAGGAGCTCTACTGCGACGGAAACCTCGTCATCGACACGGGGCACCTCGTCGCCTGGGACGCAACGCTCGACTACTCGATCGGCAAGAGCAGCTCGGGCTGGCTGCTCTCCTTCCTCTCCGGGGAGGGCCTCGTCTGCCATTTCCGCGGTCAGGGGCGGATCTGGATCCAGTCGCGCAGCGCCGCGGCCTACGGCAAGGAAATTGGGTCGCTCCTGCCGCCGCGGCGGCGCTGAGCGCTACCGCTCAGCGCGGCGCCGGCGCGGGGATGAGCGACGCGAGCGGCAGGCGCGGGGCGACGACGATCGCGTCGCGCCCGGCGTGCTTCGCGGCGTAGAGCGAGCGATCGCAGCGCTCGACCCAGAGCGTCGCGGCTTCGCCCGGCTCGTGCAGCGCGACGCCGATCGAGATGGTCACGGTAACGGGGCCGGTGGGTGTCGCCACCTCGAGCTTGCTCTGCGTGTCGCGCAGCCGCTCGGCGCGCTGGAGGACGCGCTCGAGCGTGCTTTCCCGCACGAGCACCGCGAACTCCTCGCCGCCGTAGCGCGCGACGAAGTCCTCGCGCCGCATGAAATGGCGCGCGATGTTGTCGGCGACGGCTTTGAGCACGGCGTCCCCCGCCGGGTGTCCGTGTTTGTCGTTGACGGCCTTGAAGTGATCGACGTCGATCACGAGCAGCACCGGCTCCGACGAGAGGAACACGGCGAGCGACGCGATGCGCTCGAGCTCTTCGGACAGCGCGGCGCGGTTGTAGAGCTCCGTGAGCGGATCCTGGATGGCCTGGGCGCGCGCGATCTCGAGCTCGGCCTTGAGCTCGACGAGCTTGCGGCCGAGATCCTGCACCTGGCGCTTCTCGCGCTCGCGGCGGTGCGAGATCGCCGACTTCACGAGCGAGACCAGCACGCCGAGCTGCTGCTCGAGCACGTCGGGGCTGCGCTTGCCGACGACGTCGACGAGCCGCTCGAGCTCCACTTCCATGCGCGAGTCGTTGGCGCGATCTTCGGTCATCGTCGCGCTCAGGCACTGGGCGAAGGCTTGCAGCGCCTGCCGCATGTTGCCCGAGCTCCGCACGACGAAGTCGTGCTCTTCGCGCCTTCGCTGCTCGAAGAAGCGCCGCGCGGTGCCGAAGTCGCGCCCGCTCGGCGGCGGCTTCGACGGGCTCGCCTGCGCGGCGCGCGTCGGCCCCATGACGAGGTTCTGAACGAGCTCGAGGCACTCGGCGCGCGTGTCGGCGGCCTTCACCTGGTCGAGGTCGAAGGCTTGCTCGCCGTACGTGCGGAGCACTCCGGCAAGGGTGTCAATCGCTCGATCGAGGTCGGACTCGGGGTCCACGGCGGGAACCTGTCCGCTGACGCTACGCGCCCGGACGCTGAACATGCCCCCTGTGAACGGCACTTCGGGCTCCGACTTGAGGCCGGCGAGCGGTACCGCTAACCCTACGGAACCATGCGCTACGAGGTGCGCCAAAAGCCCGATTTTGCTGCGGTTCGGGTCGCTTTCGACCAACCGGGCGAAGAGCTCGTCGTCGACTCGGCAGCCATGCTGGGCCGGGATAGCGCGGTGCGGCTCGAGACCGGGCTTCAGGGCGGTTTGCTCGCCGCCGCCAAGCGCAAGCTGCTCGGGGGCGAGAGCCTATTCACCAATCGCTTCACGGCGACGGCGCCCGGGCAGACGCTCTGGCTCGCTCCGGCGGTCGAGGGCGACATCGAAGTGATGGAGCTGCAAGCGGGGACGCCGGTGTTCCTCGCGTCGGGTGCGTTCCTCGCGGCCGCGCCGAGCGTGAAGCTCGACACGCAATGGCAAGGTGCGCGCGGATTCTTCACGGGCGCCGGGCTGTTCCTGCTCGCAGCGAGCGGGACCGGGCCGCTTTTCTTCTCCGCCTACGGCGGCATCCATGCCGTGGACGTGGGCCCGGCGGGGTACGTGTGCGACACCGGCCACGTCGTCGCCTTCACCGCGGGCCTGAGCTACCGCGTCACCAAGCTCGGCGGCATCAAGAGCTTGTTCTTTTCCGGTGAGGGACTCGTGTGCCACTTCAGCGGCCACGGGCGGCTCTGGGTCTCGACGCGCAATCCAGGCTCGCTTGCGAGCTTCCTGCACCCCTTCCGGCCGGCACGCGGAAGCTGAGCACATGCTCGGCGTGCGGCGCCTACGGGGCCGGCTCGATCGTGAGCTCGGTGAGCCTGCCGCACTTGATGACACGCGACTGGCCGGGCTCGATGAAGTCGCCGAGCGCTCGCCCGAGCCGCACGAAGCGGATGCCGCACGACGTGACGAGCGGACGATTCGTCTCGCCGTAGTCGGTCCCGTGAACGAAGACGTGGGTGCTCACGCTCGAATGCACGATGAGCGCTGCGCGGTCCGCGGCGAGCTTCGTGAGATCGATCGGAGGCCCGCTCACCGGTAGCGGTGCGGCGGCGGGCGCCGGAGCGGTCGACGCGGTGGCGGGGGGCGGTGGCGCAGCGCTTTCGGGTGCGGGCGCGGAGGCAGCGACCGGGGCGGCGCTCGGCGCGACCGGTGCCGTGGCGGTGACGCTTGCGGCGGTTGACGGGGCGTCGACGGTCGAGGCGCCCGTTCGTGGTTCGCTGGGGGGCGCCGTGGTGGGCTCCGGCGCCGCGCTCACGGCCGCGGGCGGCACCGCGGCGGAGCTGGGCGAGAGCGTCGGTTCGGTAGCGGTCGCGGCGGCGTCCTGCTCGGGCGCCGAGCGGGAGGGGGCTTGCTGGCTGTGCATCACGAACGCGGCGCCGGCGCCGACGCCGAGCGCGGCGAGCGACGCGAGCGCGTACAGCACGGCGCGCTGGGCGGTGAAGGCCTGGCGTGCTGCGGGGGACGCTGGCGGGGTGGGGCGCGCGGGCGCCGTGGGCGATGCCGTGGACCCGGTCGAGCGTGGCGATGGGGTGGGGTTCGCGGTCACTGGGGGGGCTTCTTGCTTGGAGAAGCCCATGGGGAGGGTTTGCTTGATGCTCGGGGCTTGAAGCGCGGTGCGTGGGTTGGCAGCCGGAACGGGAGGCGCGGCGTTCGCGGCGGGGGCCGGGGCAGCGTCAGCGGTAGGAGCGGCTGGTGGGGAGACGGCTGCGAGCTTGGCGAAGGAGCGAGAAGGCGGGGGGGGCGGAGCCACGACCGTCGCAGCGAACGCCTTTGCCGTGCTGGTGGGCTCGCGGCCGGGTGCGGGAGGGGGCACGGGCTCGGCTTCGTCCTCGGGGTCGGGATCCGGGACGAGCGTGATGGGGGCCGCCGGAGGCTCGATGCTCGGTTGAGAGCCGCGCACCTCCGTTTTGGCGTCGGCGTCCCAGTCGGCGGAGCGCGGAGGAGGTGACTCAGGGGGTGCGGTTTCGGGCGGTGCGGGTTCGGCGGGCGCGGCTTCGGCGGGCGCGACTTCGGCGGGCGCCGCTTCGGTCACTGGATCCACCACCAGCGTGCCGCTGAGCGTGCGGCCGGGGATCGGGCGAGGGAGACGCCCGGGCGGAGGGATGGGGCGCTGCGGCTCGGCGGGCGTGGCCGCGACCGGGACGGGTGTCGGGGTTTTGCTCGGTGCGGGACCCGAGGGCACGGCGCGCAGCGGGTCGTTGATGATCGGCGTCGCGAGAGGATCGAGACCTTGGAGGCTCACGCCGAACTCGCTCGGGCGCTGCTCGCGCACGCCGCCCGACGAATCCATCGTCACGGGGCGCGTGCCGACCTCGGTGAGCGTTTGCTCGTCGAGCGTTGCGGCGAGGAGCTCGCCCACGTCGCTGCCTTCCGCCACCGCCGCCTGCACCGACACCGGGAGCGGAGCGACGACGGACTCGATGCTGACGGTTGCAGGCGGCACGGCTAGCGTGACCTCTTTGGCGCCGGGGCCGGGGCTTTGCAGGACCGGTTGGCTCGGCACGCGTGCGCGCGGCGGCAGCGACTCGCTGCTCGCTTGGGCGATGAGGGCGGCGCACGCTTCCGTCCAGCGCGCGAGCTCGGGCTCGGGGCCCTCGAGCTTCACGCTGAAGCCGGGGGGTGCGCTCGCGATGGCCCCGGAACCGAAAGCAAAGCGCTTGGCGACCTTGCCGGAGAGACGGACCCGCTCGTCGCGGTTCGGCAGGCGCAGCTCGACCTCTACGTCTTCGGTGGCGCAAGGGAGCAGACTGCGCACGTAGAGTCCGCTCGGGCTCGCGTCGTAGCTGAAGCCGTACTCGTCGCTGTCGCCGCCCGCGGGACGGAACGCAACGGGCGTCGCGTAGAGCGCGCGCCATTCACGGCGCCGTGCGCCTTTCGAGAACACGAGCTCGTTGGCGAGGAACAGCACGTCCTCAGGTGAGCCCGCGGTGCTCGTCACGGCGACGCGATCGAGTCCCGCGAGCGACGCCGCGAGGCGCTGGCTGCTGCGCGACTCCACGGTCACAATCCACGTCGGCAGCGCGCCGGCCTTGGCCGCCGCTTCGATGATGCGGCGCGGGTCACCGAGCGCCGCGCTGATCACGACGAGGCGCGTTTCGCTCTGCGAGGCGTAAAGCTCGACCGCGCCGCGATCGACGGCGAATTTCACGTCGTAGCCCGCTTGGGACAAAACACGCCCGACGAGCGCGCGCCGCTGCGTCGTTGCCTCGGCCACGACCGCTTGTCCGAAGCCGGTCGCGTCCGCGGCCGGCGTGTCGCGTAGCACCAGCAGGCGTCGCTCGAGCGGGATGCGCGCGCCGAGCGGCACGAGGTCGTCCGCGCCCCAGGCGAACACGCGCGCGAACCCGAGCTCGTTCGGGTGCCGCGACATGCCGATCACGGGTACGCTGCGGAGCCGCTCGGTTCCGCGCGCCCGCTTGCAGAATTGTTCCGCTCCGAGCGTCGCCATGTCGACCAGCACCGCGAGCGCCCCGTCGCGCTCGAGCTCCACGAAAGCGCGGGCCGGCTCGCGCGTGAGGAGCAGCTCCACCCCGACGGCACGCGCGGCGGCCTCGAGAGAGGTCTTGAGCTCGCCCGCTAAATTCCCGAGAGCGATCACTCGCCGGTTCGAGCCCGACACGGTGAGCGGACTCTACGAGGTACGCGAAGGTGGGAGCAACCCGGCCGCCCAACCCGCCCGGCAAACTGCACGAAACCTGCAGGAAGCATGGGTTCTGGTTACTTTCTCCCATGCTGGACGCAGCACGGGTGACAGGTCAGCCGACCCAGGTGGTCGAGCTATCGGAAGGCGTGGCCCGGGTGGAGCTTCACGGCGAGCTTCCCCTCGGGTGGTGCGGCAATCTCGCGGCGGCGCTCTCACAGCGCGGCGTGTCGATTGTGCGCGGGAACGCCGAACGTCAGGGAACCGGGTGGAACGTGATTCTCGAGGTGCGGGCCGAGGAAGGCGTCGACCCGCGGCAGCTCGATTTCGCCACGCTGGCGGCCGAGAGCTCTCAGGAAACGAACGGCGCCCCGCGCTTGGAGAGCTTCGTGCTCACCTTGCCGCGGCGGAGCGCGGCGGTGGAGCTCACGGTCCGCGGGCCTGACCGGCGCGGCTTCCTCGCGGCATTGCTCGAGAAGCTCGCGGCGCTCGGCTTGTTCCCCGAGCGCATCAGCGTCGAGACCGTCCACACCATGGCTGCCGACACGCTGTGGCTCCAGGGCGTCGCGGGCCAGCCGCCGACCGAGCGCAGCATCGAATCGCTGCGCGAATTCCTCCGCGGCGTCACGAGCTCCGGCTGAAGCGCACCGCGCAGTAGCGGGGCCCGCCTCAGAGCAGGTCGCGCACGACGCCGTCGGC
>DASUGE010000406.1:0-14456 GCA_036274215.1 Polyangiaceae bacterium
GTGCTCGCCGACGCGGTGGAAGCACTCATCGCGGCGGCCTACGTCGAAGCCGGGCTCGATGCCGCCCGGCGCCTGAGCTCCGAGATCGTCCGCCACGGCATGGCCGCCGTGGGCCCGACCGCGGCCCGTGACGCGAAGAGCGAGCTCCAAGAGCGGCTTCAGGCTCTCGGGCAGCCGGCGCCGAGCTACGAGCTCCTGGAGGCGACAGGGCCCGCCCATGAACGTCGCTTCCGCGTGCGCGTCAGCGGGGCCGGCGTGGCGCTCGGCGAGGGCGACGGCCGCTCGAAACGCGCGGCCGAGCAGGCAGCAGCCGCCGCGGCTTTGGAAACACTCGCCCCATGACGCCTCGGATCGTGTCGCGACGTGAGCTCGCCTGGCTGGCCTGTGGGGCGGTGCTCTTCGGAGCACGGCCGGCGTGGGCGGGCACGTACCTGAATCGCGCCGTGGTGCTGCTCGCCGGGGCGCTGCGCGAGGCGTCGTACCTTCGCGCTCGCGTCGCCGATCGCGAGCTCGCGTCGCTGATCCACCGTCTGGCGCAGGCGCGGCTTGCGGCTGCCGGTGGGATGACAGTGCCGAAAGAGGTCGCTCAGGCGCACCCGCATTTGCTCCTCGTGCTCGAGAGCTTCGAGCAAGCGGCGGAGGCAGCGACGCGCGGCGAGGTCGAGCGCTTCGTCACGTACTACCAGCGCGCGCAGGACGAGGAGCGCACGTTCCGCGCCGTCCTGAAGTCGCTCGGCTGGGTTTTGCCCGATTCGCCGTGATCGCCGCGGGCCGCACGTCTGGCGGCCCGGCGGTCGTCAGGGCTTGTCGTCGGATTCGGGAGCCCGAGTCGGCGGATGCGGGACCTTAGGACCACCTTCGCGGCGCGGCCGGCGGGCACCGCCGTCGCGACCTTCGCGCTTCGCCGGAGCGAACGCACCCGAGTCGATGTTCGCGAGCAGCTCGGGGTGAAGATCGGTGACGTGCTTCTGCTTCAGCTCCGCCATCGCCTCTTGGCGTGCCTTGTCGGCGCGGCGTCGCTCGAGGATCTGGCGAATCGAGGGCGTCTCGTCCTCGACCGTGCGCTTGGTCGCTTCCACGCTACCGCGCCGCCAGATGACGGACCACTTGTCCCCTTCGTGCAGCGGCTGGGGAACGAGCGTGCCGTCCGGGACCTTGTCCGCCGCCGCGAACACCGCCGCGTCGACCTGGATGCGCGGAACGTCCGTGCTGCCGTCGGCGCGCACGAAGCCGAGCTCGCCGCCGCGCTGCGCGGTGGCCTTGTCCAGCGACTTTTCACGGGCCAAATCGCTCCAGCGCTTGGGGCCGTCCGTGCCTTTCGACTGCGCGATGATGTCCTTGGCCGTCGCCTCGTCGGCGACCTGGATGCGCCACAGGCGCAGGCGCTTCGGCGTTTCGAACCGCGCGCGGTTCTCCTCGAAGTATTTCTTGATCTCGTCGGCGGTGACCGGCTCCTTCGCGAGCGCGTCGGCGCGGATCTGACGATCCATCGCGTCGCGCAGGGCTTCGCGGAGCTTGTCGCGGTTGGTCGGCGACTCGTCCATCTTGCGCTTGAGCGCTTCTTCCCCGTAGAGCATCTCGGGCACGAGCACCTGCTCGACGAAGTTCTTCTTCTGCTCGCTCGCGGTCTTGCCGTACTTGGTGAGCTGGTACGAGGGCAACGCGGCGAGGCGTCGGCTGACCGCGTCTTGTGTCATCGTGGCGCTGCCGACGGTGATGAGCACCGGCGACTGATCGGCAGCGAGCGCGCTCGTGGCGAGGGACCCCGTGAGCGCGAGGACGAAGGAGAAGGTTCGCTTCGACATGGCGCGCCGATCTACCACGGATCCGCCGGCGCGCGCCCGGCTCGTGCGCCCCCGGCTAGCCGGCTTCGGACAAGCCGCGCCGCTGCCGGAGCGGGGGCGCGTGGGAGGGTGCGGACTCGGCCTCTTCAGGCTCGATCAGGCGCTCTTCGACGGCGTCGATGCCGAGGTCGTCGAGGCGTTTGCGAGCGATCGTGACGGCGCGTCGATTCACGTCGATGCCAATCGCCGTGCGTCCGAGGCGCAGGGCGGCGACCGCCGTCGTTCCGCTCCCGAGGTACGGATCGATCACGAGATCGCCCGGCTCCGTGCAGCTTTCGAGCAAGCGCTCGAGGAGCGCGAGCGGTTTCTGCGTGGGGTAGCCGGTTCGTTCCTTCGCGACGGGCGCGACGATGCCGATCTCCCAGACGTCGCCGAGCGGCGTTCCAGGCGAGGCGTCCTCGGTCGTGCTCGAGCGCACGCGGCGACCGCTCGGATCGACGACGGCGCGTTGTCGCTTGTCACCCCACGTCGCGCGCGTCGAGGCGGCGAGCGGCTCGTACAGCTGCCGGAAGCGCGGCTCCGCTTTCGGGTCGCGCACGTAGCGCAGGAGCACGTCGTGGACGCGCTGGAAATTCCGCGTCTTGGACGGCCAGCGCCGGTAACGCCACACGATCTCGCTCGCGAAGCAGTCGGCGCCGAACACTTCGTCGCACAGGACCTTCAAATAATGGCTCGTGCGCGGATCGACGTGCAGGACGAGACAGCCCTCGGGAAGGAGGAGCTCGCGCGCGAGCGTCACGCGCTCGACGAGCGACTCGAGGTACGCCTCGAGGCTCTCCCACCGGTCGTCGAAGGCCGCCCTGCGCGTCTGCTCGTCGGTGCGGCCGTCCCTGCGCTCGACGAGCGTGTGCTCGCGCCCCGTGAAGAACGGCGGGTCGAGGTAGACGAGCGCGGCTTTGACGCCGGAGGCCGCGAGCGTCCGCAGCGCCTGCACGTTATCGCCGTGGATGAGCCGTGCGCGGGGGTCCGAGCCGCGGCGTGGGAGGAGCTCGCCGACCGGCCGCGTTCGCGGCTCCGGACGGCCGGGCCACACGAGGCGCACGGCGAGGTGGGACGGCAGCATGCTGGGTAAACGCGATCGTACCGAGGGGAGATCGTGGAGGGCCAAAAACTCTGCTACGAGCGGGGGCGATGCCTGCGCCGAAGCGACTCTTTTCCGGCATGCAACCGACCGGCGGCCTGCACGTGGGCAACTGGCTCGGAGCGCTGCGGAACTGGGCCAAGATGCTCGACAGCGGGGAGTACGAGTGCCTGTTCTGCGTGGTCGACGCGCACGCGATCACCGTCGAATACGACACCAAGCAGCTCGGGCCGCGGAGCTTCGACGTCGCGCTCACGTACATGGCCTGCGGTCTCGATCCGGAGCGCTCGACCATCTTCCTCCAGAGCGACGTCCCGCAGCACGCCGAGCTTGCGTGGTACCTCGGCAGCGTCACGCCCATGGGCGAGCTCTCACGCATGACGCAGTTCAAGGAGAAGAGCGAGGAGCACAAGCACAACCTCAACGCCGGGCTCTTCACCTACCCGATCCTGATGGCGGCCGACGTCTTGCTCTACAAGGCCGAGGTCATCCCCGTCGGCGACGATCAGGTGCAGCACCTCGAGCTCGCGCGCGAGATCTGCCGGCGCTTCAACGCGCGCTACGGCGAGACCTTCCCCGAGCCGCAGCCGAAGCTCTCGACGACGCCGCGCATCATGGGTCTCGACGGCAAAGCGAAGATGAGCAAGACGCGCGGCAACGCCATCGACCTGTTCGACGAGCCGCGCGTCATCGAAAAGAAGCTGAAAGGCGCGTTCACCGACCCGCAGAAGCTCCGCCTGGGCGACCCGGGCCGTCCGGAGATCTGCAACGTCTTCACGATGCACACGGCGCTTCAGCCTCCGGAGCCCCTCGCCGACATCGATCGGGGTTGTCGCTCCGGCGCGCTCTCCTGCGGGGAATGCAAGCTGCGCCTGCGCGACGCGATGCTCGCCGAGCTCGCTCCCGTGCGCGAGCGCGGCCTCGCGCTCAAGGCGGACCCGAAGCGCGTGCTCACCGTGCTCCAGAACGGCGCCGAGCATGCCCGCTCGCTCGCCAACCAGACACTCGTCGAAGTCCGTCACGCGATGGGCCTCACCTCGGGCGAGATTCGAGTGTGACGCGCTCCGGGTGGCTCCGAGCGTTCGTCGTCGCCGTCGCGACGCTCGGTCCCGCTTGCCAAACGGACGGCGTCGACGCGGGCCCCGATGCCGTCGTCGAGGAGCTCGTGCAGCGCCTCGGCCGCGTGCACGGGGATCCGAAGGCCGCGCGCGCCGCGTACGACCTGCTCTGGAACGACGCCAAGCGCGCCCTCGCCGAGCGAGCCAAGCGTGCGAGCGCCGTCGCCGGTCGCGAGATCGCCCCGCCAAGCATGCTCGCACCGAGCCGTTTTTGGCTGAGCTTCTTGCCGCAGCGCTACTCGGCGCACATCGACGGCGACTGGGCCGTCGTGACCGCCATCGGCGACGAGCCCTCCCAGCGCCAGGACATCAAGTGCGTGCGCGAGGACGGCCACTGGCGCGTCGTGCTCCAGATCCCGCCCCTGCCCCCGTTCCAGCGCCGCGACGACGGCCCCGACGGTCCCGAGCTACCGCGCCCTCCAGCGCCGAAGTAGCGAACACAAAACGCGAACGGCGCGTGCCCGGGGGCGCGCGCCGATCACTGCGGACGCGAGAATCAGTTCGAGAAGAAGATCGCTTCGATCTCCGTCTTGACCGCGTCTTCGGTCTGCTTGCGGGCGATCGCGATCTCCTTGACGATCAGCGTGCGCGCCGTGTCGAGCATGCGGCGCTCGCCGAACGAGAGCTGCTTGTTCGCCTTGAGGCGGTAGAGATCACGCAGGACCTCTGCCACGTCGTAGATCGAGCCGGTCTTGATCTTGTCCATGAAGCCGCGATAACGGCGGTTCCACGTCTGCGTATCGAAACCGATCGTGCGCTCGCGCAGGATGTCGAAGATCTCGCGAATCTCCTGCTCGCTGATCACCTGACGCAATCCGACGGCGTTGGCGTTCGAGACCGGCACCATGATCTTGCGGTCCGTGTCCAGGATCCGCAGGACGTAGAAGCGCTGCCGCTGGCCGGCGATGTCCTTCTCGTCGATGCTGATCACTTCGGCCACGCCTTGCGCGGGATAGACCGCCTTGTCGCCGACCTTGAACTCTTCCGTGCTGGACTGCATGAGGGTCTCCTCTTTGACTAGCTGAGCGGGCTCTACTTGGCCGTATTTGGCTGTTGTCATTGGTCCGCTCCCGAAAACTGGCTCTGAAGGCAAGCGTCTCGTCACACCGATTCGCCCGCGAACGGGGCTTGAACGGCCGAGGCTATGATTTCATTCCTAATCTGGCGTTCCCGAGGTCACCGTAGTGTTACGGCCCGGTTTCCTGCCCCGGCCCCAGGCGTGTGCCTGGGCGCGGGCCAGAATTCGCCAGGGGCGGCACTCTAATCAGATGACGCGAATCTGTCAACTCCAGGGAATTAGTATTTTGACGCGAAAGTGAGGCTTCGGCAAGCCGCGACCCCGCGAAATCAGAGCAGTTCCGTAACTCGTATTTTTCGCGCTGCGCCGCTCAACTGTTCAGTCTTGCCACGCTCATTCGCTGGCATTGGCGGCGAGCTCTTCAGCGAGGCCGTAACGCACGCCTCGATCGGAGACGACGAGCTCGCTGTGAGACCGCGCGCGCATCACGGCGCGCACGATGGCGGCGCCGACGACGATCACGTCCGCGCGTCGCGGATCGAGACCGGTGAGGCTTCGTCGTTCGGCAAGCGACAGGCGCGCGAGCTTTTCGGAGAGCTCCGTGACGCTCGCGAGCGTGAGACGCGCGCCGTGCACGCGCGCCGGATCGTACACGTCGAGCTCGAGCGCGATCGACGAAAGCGTCGTCACGGTGCCCGCGACGCCGACGAGCGTCGAGCCCGCCACGGCTCTGGGCGCGCTAGCGAGCGCCGACGCGATGTCGGCGTCGACGCGAGCCATTTCCGCGCTGGCGGGCGGATCGCACGTCACGTGCCGCTCGAAGAGGCGCACGCTGCCGATATCGAGGCTGACGGCGCTGCCGACGTCGGCGCGTCCCCGTGCGAGCGTGCCCTCGACGATCTCGGTGCTGCCGCCGCCGACGTCGAAAACGGAGACGGGACCGTCGGCGAGCGTGAGCCCGGAGAGCGCGCCGCGGAAGGTGAGCTCCGCTTCGCGCCGCCCGTCGATGACTTGCGGCGTGAAGCCGAGCACGCGCGCGAGCTCCGCCATGAAGTCCGTTCCGCCTTCTGCGTCGCGCAGCGCGCTCGTGCCGACGGCGGCAGCGCGTGTCACGCCGTGACTCGCGAGCTCGCGCGCGTACTCTTCGATGCACGCGAGCGTGCGCTCACGCGCCGCCGGTGCGAGGCGTCGCGTGCGATCCACGCCCTCGCCGAGGCGCGTGATGGTGGCGCGCTCGAAGCGCGGAACGAGGCCATTCGGCCCCGTTTCCGCGATCAGGAGCAGCACCGTATTGGTGCCGATATCGAGCGTGGCGACGAGCACGGCTGCCGTCGCCTGCCGGTGTCTTGCGTCGATACACCCAAGCGAGCTTGGGTGTAGGCGCCTACTTCGCCAGGCTCTTCAGGTTGAGCATCTCTTCGACGTTGGGCTGGACGACCAGCTCGACGCGACGGTTCTTCTTGCGACCCTCTTCGGTCTCGTTCGTCGAGACCGGATCGGTGTCGGCATAGCCGGCGGCGCTCCAGTTCGACGGCGTGAGACCGCCGCCCTTCTGGTCTTGCGGGGTCGTGAGCAGCACGGCGACGGAGCGCGCGCGCATCGCGGAGAGGCCCCAGTTGTCGCGGAAGGGTCCGCCGGCGAGCGGCTTCGAGTCCGTGTGACCGGCGACCTGGAAGTTGCGCTTCGAGAGATCGGGGTCGTTGCGCACGACGTCGGCGACCTGCATGAGGATGTTGGCGCCTTCCGGCTTCAGCTTGTCTTGGCCGGAATCGAAGAGCACGTCGCCCGGGAGGCGAATCAGCATGCGGTTATTGCGCACCTCGACCTGCAGACCGAGCTGCGTGAGCTTCTGCAGCTTCGCGGAGAGGAGCTCGAAGCGCTTGCGAATCGCGTCGAGCTGCTCGGTGCGGCGTGCGTACTCGTCGAGAGCCTTCTTCTGCTCCGCGAGGCTCGCGCTCATGTTCTCGAGATTCACGCCGCGCTCGGTGAGCTGCTTCTTGAGCTCGTCGATCTGCTGGTTGGCGGTGGTGTTGTCGGCCTCGCACTTCTTGTGCGCTTGGCGCTCCGTGGTCAGCTGATCACGCAAGCTGTCGTTCTCGCGCACCTTCGCGTCCCACTCCTCCTGCGAGTAGCCGCACGCGGGCAGGGTGATCATGAGCGCAAGAGCGATTCGTTGGGAGAGGCGGCGCACGTCGAGCATGGGGAGAAGTCCTCAGATTTTTCGTGGAGGCGAGAAGCGCCTCGAGCCCCTTAGAGATCACGCTGGGGCAGCGCGTCAAGTGCCCGAGGAGCCACGGGTTTTTTCGTTGTGTCCCAACCTGCGACGACCACGAGAACGGCCGGGTGACCGGAACTGGACAAGCGCTCTCTACGCAACTATTGCGGGGTCAAAACTACATGTCGGAGGCCGAGTGCGAAACCTTACTGAAGTTTTTTCGTTGACAACCCCCACTACGTGGCAATATATGTCTTGCAACATACCCTAGGGGTTCGGTTCGTAGCCGGCCCCGCCAAAGGGAGGCATCAGAAAATGGCTGCAAAGAAGACCCGTTCAAAGTCCGCTCGCAAGGCCCCCAAGAAGGCCGCTCCGAAGGTTGCCAAGAAGAAGGGCAAGCGCCGCGCGAAGCGCAAGAAGAAGGCCAAGTGAGCCTTTCCGGCGAACGCGGTCAGTGACCGCGGCTCGCTGGGCCAATTGGTGAGTGTCCCCTCACGGGGACCACCCAGGTAGCGGCGCAAGCCGTGACCACCTTGGCGCCGGGCACGCGACGGAGAGATTCCTCAGATCTCGCGTCGCGTGCCCGGCAAGAAACTAGAGAGAACGCACGGTTCGTTTCTGCCCCTCACGGGGCTTTTTCGTTTCCAAGGTCGGTGATCCGTTCGACTCAAAGCGCCGGACGCTCGTGCCGCCGTTACCGAGACTGCGTTGCGGGGTCGCTGACGGCCTCGACCTACCCTTCGAGGGAAGCGACGCGCGCCGTGACCCGATGAGGCGGCTTGCTAGACTAGCTCGGCCATGGCGGACCCGGCGCGGCGCCGCGCAACGTACGACGACCTTCGAGCGGTGCCGGCCCACCTGGTGGCCGAGATCGTCAATGGCACCCTGCAGACGAGTCCTCGCCCCTCGCCTCCTCATGCTCGCGCGGCCTCGAGTCTAGGCGGAGAGCTTTACGGTCCGTTCGACCGCGGTCGTGGCGGACCAGGCGGCTGGATCATCCTCATCGAGCCGGAGCACCACCTGCACGCTGATGTGCTCGTTCCGGATGTCGCCGGCTGGCGTCGCGAGCGCATGCCGTCGTTGCCGAAGTCGACCGCCTTTGAACTAGCCCCGGACTGGGTCTGTGAGGTCCTCTCGCCGTCGACAGCTTCCATCGACCGAACCGAGAAGCTGCCGATCTATGCGCGGGAGTGCGTCGGGAACGTGTGGCTGGTCGATCCGATCCTGCAAACCTTGGAAGCACTTCGGCTCGACGGCGGGGGATACCGCATCGTCGGAGCCTGGCGCGCCGACGCGGTCATTCAGTGCGAGCCGTTCGAAGCACTGGCCATTCGGCTCGCCGACTTATGGTCGGCGTGAGCGACGGTATTCGGGCCCTAGTACTAGGCGAGCATCGCCGAGTCCGCGCCGCCTCAATCCCCCAAATACAGCTTCAAAACCCCGGCCGCCGCGCGCCGATCGAACACGACTCCATTCAATTCATCACGTTTGGAAATATCGTCGAACAGCCGCGTCAAGAAGCCGTGAAACGCAACACACTCGTCGATCGCGTCTTCGAGCCGCGCCGGGTCGACCAAGTCCGTGTCCTCGAGGCGCGCCATCGCGGCCATGAACAAGTCGATGCGGGGGTAGTCGGCGGCGCGGAGGAGCGGGTAGCCCATGGCGCGGAAGTAGGCGAGGAACTCGCGGACGTATTGGAAGCCGTGGAGTGGGGCCCAGCCGTCTTCGGAGGGTGAGTGCTGAGCCTTCGAGGAGAAGGCGCGCACGATTTGGGCGAACATCCAGACGTCGCGGCGGAGGCGCTCGCTCGTCTCGCGGCGGGCGGCTTGGTCGTCGAAGACGCCGCCTTGCTGGAGGCTGACGCCCAGCGATTTGCCGAGGAAAAGGATGGAGTTTTGGAGGGCGGGGCGCAGGTTTTCGACGGTCGTGAGGAGCGCGGCGCGGAATTCGGGTCCGCTCTGAGCCAGTGGTTCGGGCAGGTCGTGCTGGAAGGCGCGGCGGAGCTCGAGGCGGAGGCTGCCGGCGATGCCCTCGAGCGCGCTGCGGATGCCGACCAGATGATGGCCGGAGGCGCGGAGGCCGGGGCCGCGCTGGCGGAGATCGTTCGCGTGGATCTTGAGGAGGTCGCGCTCGAAGCCTTCGGCGAGGAGTGAGCCGGCGCGCTGGCGGAGATGGTCGCTGAGCGCGCGAGCATCGGAGCGGAGGACGCTGAGCACGAGGTACGCGCTGCCCATTTGCTGGCGGCGGAGCGAGGGCTCGCGCGCGAAGCGGTCGAGCAGCGAGAGGTAGCGCAGCATGCGGAAGAGCGAGAGAAACGTGAGCGCGACGAGACGATGCGCTTCGACCCCGGGCATGCCGCGAATGAGGTCGAGGACTTGCGCAGATTTGATGCGATCGAATTCGGGGCGAAATTCGAGGGCGCTCAGGGGATTGAAGTAGGTGCTGCGGTCGACCTCGCGGTAGACGGTCGAGAGCAGGGCGTGGAAGAGGCGGAAGGGGACGCGCGGGACGCGGAGCACGCCTTCGATCACCTCGAGTGAGGCGGTGAGCCCTTGGCGTAGCGTGATGAGGCTGCCGGCGGGCGTCGCCTGCGCGGTGCCTTCGGCGAGCAGGCGCGCTCGCGTGCCGTCCTCGGGCAGCACCGTTTCGAGGTAACGGTGGAAGACGAAGGCGCGATCGAGCGGCCCCAAGAGCTGGCGCGCCAGAGCGACCGCGCGCTGCAAGCCGTCGCGAAACACCTGCAGCGCGGGACGGAAGTCATGAGCGACCACCGCCGAGCGGCGTGGTGCGCCGGGGTGGTTGCGCGGGTTCGAGAAGCAGGCGGCGGCTTTGAGCAGCACCTCGAGCTCGAACAGGAGCTCGTCCCGGCTGTCGATGCTGAGCGAGACGAGCCACGCCTCGCGCGCGGCGCGCTGCTCGCGCTGGAGCCGGCGCGTGCCGCTCAGGAGGTCGGCGTAGGCGTCCGCACCGCCCGTGGCCGACGGCTGAGAACGACGCGGCACGCCCTCGATCATGCTGGGCTCAGGGCTGCTGGCGCGCTGGCGGACCGCCCGGCATGAAGTTGTACGGGTAGTTCACGTTCGTCTCCATGCCGCGCGAAGAAGGCGGGAACTTGAGGCTCTTGATGGTCTTGATCGCGCACTCGGTGACGACGGGAGATTTCAGCGTCGAGCGCTCTTGATTGAGCTCGATCGTCTTCACCTTGCCCTCGGGGTCGAGGACGAAGTGGATGATCACGTCGCCCTGGAGCGAGGGGATGTCCTTGCGCGCCTTCTCGTAGCAGTCGCGAACTTCCTGCCGGCGGTCCTTGACGATCTTTTGGATGACCTCGATGGTGCGCGTTTCTTCGACGGTGCTCGCACCGGGCTTCGCGGGCTTCGCTTCGGCGGCGGGCGCGCTGCCCTTCGCTTCGCCCTCGCCCTCCCAGCCGTCGGCGCCGGGCTTGTCGTCGGCCGCGGCGGGCGCAGCGGCGGGGGCCGGTGCCGGCGCGGCTTCGGACGTGCTCGCAGGCGCCTGCGCGTCGGGCGCCGAGCCACCGCAAGCGGCGAGAATCAGACCGAGCGACCAGGCGTGACGCAGGACAGTCATGGACACGATGGTAGGCGAACCCGGCCGCGCGATGCCACCCGCCTGAACCCCTGGAAAATGGCCGCGCCGCGCGCGGAGCCCGTCAGCCCGCTTTGAGGAAGGGCTCCCACTGCCGGTAGGGCTGGCGCGTCACGAGCAGGATCTGCGTCGCGGTCGACCAGCGCGGCACATGGGGCTTTTGGAGCAAGCTCATGCCCGCTTCGGCCGGCGTGCGTCGCCCCTTCTTCAGATTGCAGACGCGGCAGGAGACGACGAGGTTCTCCCATGACTCTTGCCCGCCGCGCGAGCGCGGCACGACGTGATCGAGATTGAGATCGCGCTGATTCGGGCGGCGCCCGCAGTATTGGCACTGGTACTGATCGCGAATCATCAGATTGCGGCGCGTGAGTCGCACGGTGAAGCGCGGCGCGCGATCGTACCGGGTGAGGTGGAGCACCCGCGGCACGCGCACGGCGCCGCCGACGACCGGGAGCGGATCGTCGGTGCCTTCGCGCAGCGGCAGGCGGTACCAGGTGTCGAAATCGTAGGTATCGCCGTCGTCGTCGAGGGCGCGTGCGGCGCCCCCGTACAGCAAAACGAACGCTCGGCGGACGGTGGCGACGCTGACGGGCACGAAATGCCGGTTCACGAGCAAGACCGGGAGGCTCAGCACGTCGCGCCCCTCTGACGGACTCGGACTCTCTACGTGCACGGGTGTACAGGCTAGCATTTCCCGGGGCTTCGGGCCCTCGGGGACCCCGGGCGTTGGCGTCGCCAGATTTGTGGGCTAAGTCCGGCGCCTCCGTGACGAATCCCTGCTTTTTCCGGCTGCGTGCCGCGATGGTTGTCGCGCCGCTCGCCGTCTTGTCCGCCGCCTGCGGCGACGCCACGCCCGACGCCCAGTTTCCGCCCGTTGCCAAGCAGTGGTTCGACCGCGGCAACGTGAGCTTCCAAGCGGGCGACCTCGAGGACGCCGAGCTGGCGGCCGCGAACGCGCTGCGCGCCGCGCCGAACCATCCCGAGACGAAGCTCCTCGCCGGGCGCGTCTCGCTCGCGCGGCTCGACTACGACCGCGCCGTGCAGGTACTGAAGGGGCTCGACTCCGCGGACGCACGCGGCATTCGCGGTCGCGCGCTCTGGTACCGCGGCGACGTGCAGCACGCCGCGGACGAGCTCGATGCGCTGCTGCGCGACCCGCAGGTGCACGACGGCTGGGCCGTCGAGATCGTCAAGCTCGCGCGCCGCGGCGTCGGGCGGAAGCCGTTCGAGATGTCCGGCGGCTTGCTCGCCGCGGTCGACATGCCGCGCACCGGCTCGGCTTCGATGATCGTGCCGCTCGAAATCGACGGCAGCCCCGCGCTCGGAATGATCGCGACCGGCACGGCCGAAGCCGTCGTCGATGCTGCGGCAGGGGCCGAACCGTCGTGGGTTTCGCTGCGTTTCGGCGAGCGCATCGAGGTGCGCGACGTGCCCGTGCTCGCCAAAGACCTTTCGGGGCTCTCGAAGTCGGTGAACGCGCCCGTGAAGATCCTGCTCGGCGTGAACCTGCTCCGGCACCTGCACCCGACGATCGATTTCGCCGGCGGCCAATTCGTGGTGCGAAGCTTCGAGCCGCCGCCTCCGCCGGCGGCGACGACGGTGCGTCTCAACTACGCGCGCGGCGGCGGCATGATGGTGCGCGGCGCGCTCGGGACGGGCGATGGTGCTCCCAGTTGCTCGTTCCTCATCGATACGTCGCTCACGTATCCGATGGCGCTCGCCGGCTCGGCCTGGGCGAAGGCGGGCGTGCCGGCCTCGAGCCTGAAAGAGGTGCCGAACTCCGGCTCACTGAAGGCCGGCGTGCTGCCGTCGCTCCGGCTCGGCGCTTTCGACGTGCCGCACGTCCCGGGGCTCCAGGGCGACGCCGTGCTCAAGGAGCGCGGCGAGGGCCTCGGCGTTAACATAGACGGTTTGCTCGGCTCCGGGCTGCTCGCGACCTTCCGCATGACGCTCATCGACGGCGGTCGCAGCATGTGGCTCGAGGACATGCCCGCCGAAGCGCTCGTTCCGCCGCCGCCGATCGTGCTGCCCGCGGAGTCCGAGGTGATCAGCGACGACGACTCCGGTGACGCCGCGGCCGAGGAAGACGACGACGCGCCGCCGGCGAAGGGCACGGGCGCCGTGAAGGGCAAGGCGCCGAAGCCGGCTGGAGCGGCCAAGAAGCCATGAGCGAGGCGGTCGATCTCGCCCTCTACGCGGGCAGCTTCGACCCCCCGACGTACGGTCACCTGGACCTCGTCGAGCGCGCGGCGCGGCTATTTCCGCGGCTCATCGTCGCCGTCGGCACGAACCCGACGCGTAACCCGCTGTTCAGCGTCGCCGAGCGGCTCGATCTGCTCACGCAGATCTGCGCGCCGTTTCCGAACGTCACCGTCGAGAGGTTCGACGGCTTGCTCGTGGATTACGGCAAGCGCGTCGGAGCGCGGGTCGTGGTGCGCGGGCTCCGCGTCGGCTCGGATTTCGAATACGAGCTTCAGATTGCGCACGCGAACGCGGACCTGAGGCCGGAGATCGACACGATGTTTCTCCCGACGCGCACGACGTACGGCTTCATTTCGGCCTCGCTCGTGCGCGAGATCGCGCGTTATGGCGGCGACGTGAGCCGCTACACGCCGGCCGCGGTGTGCGACGCGTTGAAGCGGAAGTACCAGGCTGCCCCGTGACTTGAGCGGTGTGGGGGTCAGGGCAAATGTGGGGAAGAAGGTGCCGGTGTGCGGCCATGTCGGTGCGCGGGCCAGCGTCTCCGGCATAGTCATTTCTTTAGGACTGGGGCGCGCGGGCTCGGACGGTCTAAGCTTGGAGGTCTTCTCCAGGGTGCGGGCATGTACGATGTTTTCGTCTCCTACAGTTCGAACGATCGACCGTGGGCCAAGCTAGTTGCCGAGGCGCTGGCGAAGCGGGGGTTCAACGTCTTCTTCGACGCCAACCGCTTGGAAGCCGGGAAGGCATGGGAACCCCAGCTCAAAGCCGCGGTGCAGGACGCGCGCCACATGGTCGTCGTCTGGTCGAAGCACGCGAAGGATTCTGATTGGGTCTCGCGCGAGCGCGTCACGTTCGATGTGCTCCACGGCGACGAGGACAACGGCGAGCATCGCTTGATCGTGGTGGCGCTCGACGACGCGCCATCGGCGTACAGCTCCCTGCAGTCCATCCGTGACTTCGTAGCGGAGTACACGGCCGGTGCGACGGCGCCGCCGGCGGCCACGTTGCGGGGGGTCATCGACAAGCTCGACAGCGCGGTTCGCCTGCAGGACGGCGCGATTCCGATTCCGCTCGTGGTGCTGACGCTGACAGCAAAAGATCTGGAGCAGTTCGACGCGAGCGAATGGACCGCGCTGACGCAGCAGCTCGGCGTTTCGAAGGCCGAGCTCATCAATCGCTACGGAGCGACGCGCGAGGATTGGAAGCCCTTCGGTGGGGACGCGACGATCGAACACCTGCTCGGCGTCTTGCAGGCGGACATGAACAAGTCCGCGCGCGACGAGCTCGGCGGCGGGCAACCCGTGCAATTTCGCTGGGAGCCGGTGGGCGTGGAGTTCTGGTCCGACAGCCAGGCAGCGCGCGCTCATGCGAA
>DASUGE010000407.1:0-9563 GCA_036274215.1 Polyangiaceae bacterium
TCCATTGGCATTCGCGCCTGCCGCCTCATCGACGAGCGGTTGCGGATCGACGGGCTCACCGGTCGTTCCGTTTCCAACGCAGCCGAGCGAGTACGTGGGCGCGCCGTCCGTGATGAGCACGATGTACTTCGGCCCAGCGAGCGCGGAGCTTTTCAGATTCTCGAGGGCGAACCGGTACGCGTCGTGCGTCGGCGTCGCGCCGCTCGGCTGGACGGACGCGACGGCTGCGTCGAGCGCGGCTCGTTGGTCCTCGTCGAGCGCGTCGAGCGGCACGGTGAGCGACGCGTCGAAGCAAGGCATGCTGCCGAGCTCCATGAGCGGAAAAAACATCAGCCCGACCGCGGCATCGGACGGCAGGTTGGCGAACGCGTTGCGGAGCGCGTCCGCGGTGAGCTCCATCTTCGTCAGTCCGGCGACCTCTTCCGCCATCGATTGACTCGTATCGACCAGAAAGAGCAGGGTAGACGGCCCCGCACAGCTGCCGCCCGAACCGCCGCTGGCCGAGCCCGCGCGGCCCGCCATCCCGCTCGCACCCGAGGAGCCGCCGCCCGGCGAGCCCGTGCCGCCGTCATCGCTGCCCGCCTGCTCGTTACCCGTTCCCGCCGCACCGCTCGCGCCGCCGGCGGTCGTGCCGCGTCCGGCCGTGCCACCACCCGCAGCGCCGCCGAGAGACATCCCCGACACGCCGCCGGTGCCCGCCGCCTCGCGGCCTCCCTTCCCACCGTTCGCCACCGCTGCCGCACCGGCCGCGCTCACGGCGCCACCTTGGCCGCGACCCGCGCGCGCTGCGTCGTCATCGTCACCGCCTGAGCGCTGCCCACACCCGAGCACGAGCGCGCACGAGGCCCCGCACGCGAGCATTGCGAACTGCCGGCTCAAACCCGCACCATCGGAAGAATATAGCACTGGACATCTGGGGGGGCGGCGCTCGCCCAGGCTAGCCGACACTTTGCATGTTTTGTGGTTTGTACGGCCCGAAGGCCCGGTCGCGATGCTCTTCGCGGTATCTGTGCAATGCCAACTCGGACCCGAGCGAGACACTCCGATGCTTCCGCGCAAGCTCGCGCCTGCCGTGCGATACACCCTCTTTGCCTGCATGGCGCTCGCGCTCACGTCATGCTCGGAACCGGGCGGGGATCCAGGTGCACGAAAGAACGCAGGCGGCGCACCTGCAACGGGTGGAGCCTCACCCTACGGAGGGAACGGCGCGGGAACGCCGATGAACGGAGGTGCTCCAGCGAGCGGCGGGAGCACGGAGCCGCGGGGCGGTGCGGCCGGCATAAGTTCGGGCGCCGGTGGCGATGCGAGCGGAGGAGTTGCCGCGGCTGCGCAAGGCGGCAGTGTCGCGTCTGGCGGGGCCGATTCCGCTGGTGGCGACGCTGCTTCCGGACCGGTCGCGGGCGGGAGCGCGATGGGCGGCGCGAGCATGGGCGGCGCGTCGGCGACGGGTGGGACTGCGGGCAGCGGCGGCGCGGGTGGAACGTCCCCGGAGCCCTTCGTCCCCGGCGTCGCGCCCGCCGCAGCGGCGTACTTCAAGAAGGGGATCAATCTGGGCAACCGGATGGAGGCGCCCAACGAGGGCGACTGGGGCGGCTCGATCCTCGCGACGGATCTGCCCTTCATCGCGAAGCGTGGCTTCGACCACGTGCGCATCCCGATTCGATTCAGCGGGCACGCGTCGGCAAGCGCCCCGTACACCATCGACGCCGCGTTTTTTGCTCGGGTCGACGCCGTGCTCGACCAAGCCGCGCAAGCGAAGCTCGCCGTGGTGCTCGATCTCCACGCGTACGACGAGTTGGCTTCGGATGTCGCCGCGCACCGGGCTCGCTACCTTGCGTTGTGGACGCAAATCGCGACGCGCTACCGCGACCGTCCCGACACGGTCGCCTTCGAATTGATGAACGAGCCGCACGAGCAGCTCGATACGAGTTGGAACGAGCTCTTGGCCGCCGCGGTGCAAGCGGTGCGCGCCACGAACCCGCGGCGCTTGTTGGTTATCGACGCCGTGTATTGGGCCGATCCGAGCAAGCTCAGCGCGCTCGTCTTGCCCAACGACGCGAACCTCCTCGTCGCTGTCCATATTTACGAGCCCAAGCTGTTCTCCTTCCAGGGCAAGGATTGGATGGGGCCCGAGTTCATGACGACGGGCGTGATCTTCCCGGGGCCGCCGGCAACCCCCGTCACGCCCGTGGCCGCCGCGACGGCCGCCGACTGGGCGAAGACCTGGTTCGCCGACTACAACTCGTTGGCCGCCGCGACCAACCCCTCGGGCCCGGCGACGATTGCCGCACAGATGGCGTACGTCACGAGCTACCGCACAAGCTCGGGTCGCGCCGTCTACAACGGCGAATGGGGGCCTCAGGACGGCGGCGCGCTGGACTCGCGCGTGCGCCTCGTGAGCCTGCTCCGACAGGAATGCGAAAAGGCCGGCGTCGGCTGGGCCATCTGGGAAGACCCGAACAACATGAAGCTCTTCGACTCGACCGCGAGCACCTGGGTGACCGAGATCGCGGACGCGCTATTGCCTCCGTAGCGCCGAGCAGCGAGCGGACCGCATCGGCGCCGCCGCCGCGCTCACTTCATGAGGCTGTTCTGCTCGACGGTGGCCCGGTTGTCGCTGCAGAAGGTGCAGCCGGAGCCGTAGAAGAACTTGCGATTCGCCGTGTCGTTCATCAGGTGGATCCGGAACCAGGCTGCGGCCGCGGACAGCGAGACGCCGCCTGCGCCCTGATACACCCAGCTCCCGTGGTCCGAGTTCTTCTCTTCGAGGAAGAACGCGGGCTGAGTGGTGACTGTCTTGTAGGTGTCGTTGACGCCCGAGCACGCGACGGTGGTGTCCTTGCCACCGCAGAAGAAGAGCATCGGTGTGTGAACGCCGGTAAGCGCCTTGGTTCCGCAAATCGGCATGAGCGCTTTGTACCGGGGCTCCGCCGCCGAGATGCACGTCGACATCGCGCCGTACGAGTGGCCGAGCTGGCCGATGTTGGTCGTGTCGAGGTGGTGATAGTAGGGGCTCGTCGAATCCTCGGACTGCTCGATGATCCAGTCGAGTCCGGCGATGGTCGGCAAGGGATCGCCCTCGGCCGTGGCGGTGCTGAGCGAGGCGACCACGACGAAACCATGCGACGCGAGGTGTTGGAGCATGGGCAAATACTGCCCACACCAGCGGTTGGCTCCGGAATCGACGACACAGTCCGGGGGATTCTGCTCCGGGTTGTCGCGGTACCCGTTCGCCCAGATGAGGATGGGGTGACAATACCCGGTGTTGGCGAGATTACTCGGGTGGTACACGTTGAACCGCTGCTGCTTGTCGCCGTAGATCGGATCAGGAACGACGCCGGCGAGCGGCCCGACGTTCTTCTCGGCCATGACCTGGAACGGGCCCGCCTTGGTGGGGTCCGCCGTCGGCCAAGCCTTCCCGACACAGCTGCTCATCACCCCGCCACTTCCCGACGCGCCGCCCATCGGACCCCCGGCTTGGCCCGAAGCACCGGCTTGGCCGCCTGCGCCTGCGCCGCCGCCGCTCATCAGACCGCCGGCTCCCGCTGCGCCCGTGGCTCCGGCCGTTCCGGCACTCGAGCCGCTGCTACCGGCGACAATGCCTGCGGTTCCGGCGCTGGGGCTCCCACCGGACCCGGTGCCGCCGCTGGGTGCTGCGCCTCCCGTCGTGCTCGTTCCGGACACGCCCGCGCTGCCCGCGCTCCCGCTCGTGGAGCCGCCGTTCGTGGAGCTCCCGCTGGTTCCGCCGTTGGCCATGGTTCCGCCCGCGGAACCGCCATTCGAGGCGGCACTCTGTCCGCCTGCGCCGGGCGAGGTGCCTCCGGCGCCCGTCCCGTCGCCGTTCGAGGCGCGCTCACCGCAAGCGGCCGCCGAAGCCAATAGGCCTACGAGGAGGATAGAGTGCTTCATTGTAGGTGCTGATTCCCGCGCCATGAAAGTCTGATCAGGTACCCTGAAATTGCATTTCGCCACGGCTGTCTTCGCCGGTGCGAAGTTCGACAAAAAACAGGTGCGGCGCAGTGGCCTTACGGCGCCCAATCCGTCGTCGCGACGGGCCGATTTTGCGTTGTTCTTCAAACTGGTTTCGCGCCGGCGCCGCGCTCGGCGGGACGCGGTTCCGAGGCTCTGGCTAACGAGCGAGCGCTTCGACTTCAGCGCGCCGAAACCCGTTCGGAAAAAGGCTTAGATAGTCCCGGGCGGCTTGCTGGGTTCCGACGGCGTTCCCGCTGTGCTGAAACGCGAGGACTCGGAGGTAGGCGGCGTCTTCGGCACGGGGGTTACCGGGGTGGCTCGTGACGTACATCCCGAAGTGCTTCGCGGCTGCGCCGTAGTTGCCGGCGTTGAACTCGCCCATGGCCGACCGGAAATCGGCGGACGTATCGCCGGATGAGGGAGGCGAGGGGACCGGCTCGGCGTCGAGCCCTGGCCCCTGGTCGCTCGCGCGCCCGGACGGGCTCGGCGTGAGGCGCGCCGCGGGTGGGAGCTTGGCGCTCGGGAAGCTCGATGAAGGCCCAGGGGGCGCCGCCGGCGGAAGCGCGAGAGGAGGCGGAGTGCGCGTCCAAGCGTCGCCGGCAGCGAGCACGATGGTGGCGTTGCCGCGGACGCGAAGGACGACGCTGCCCTCTTGAACCGTGACGCGCGTGGTGTGGCCCCCGTCGGCGCTCACCGAGAACGTCGTGCCAATGTCCTCGAGCTCGCCGTCAGGCAAAATGACGAGGAGGCGTCGCTGCGCGCGCGTCCGGTCGACGCGAATCGAAAGAGCCCCACTCTCGAGGACGATCTTTTCGAGGTGCGCTTCGAGCTGCCGAGTCCAGCGAGCACTGCTGTCGGCGCGGACGGTCACGGACTCCGCGGAGGGCACGGCGGCAGCGTTCGTCCTTGCCGTCACGGTGCCGCGCGGCCGCTCGTGCCACCAGAAAAGGGCGACGAAGCAGGCTGCGAGCGCGCCGAAAGCCATCATGACCGCTCGCCCGCGGCGCGTGACGCTCTCCGGTGCGGCCGGGACGAGCGCGACGTCGAACGCGGCCAAGAGTCGAGTGCGCTCGCGGCGCACGCGGAGCTCGTCGCCGCCGGCAGCTCCCGCCTTGACGCCGCGCAAGTCCGAGGCGAGCGCCTCGAGCGCCTGAGCTTCTCGCGCGCAATCCCGGCAGCCGCCGAGGTGAGCGCGGAAGCGCGTGAGCTCTTCCCCCGAGAGGCGGCCGTCCCGTGACGCCTCGACCTCGAAGAGGCGCGGGCACTGCGGCGTGCTGCCCGTCGTCATGACTGACTCACCTCGCCGGCGCCGAGCGCTTGGCGTAGCTCGCGTCGAGCGGCGTGCAGTCGAGTCCACACGGTGCCGATGGGGATGCCCAGCGCTTCCGCGATCTCGGCGCAGCTCAGGCCTTCGACCTCGGCGAGCAACACCGTCACCCGTTTCGGCTCGCTCAGCCGGGCGAGGGCGCGCTCGATGTCTGGGCGGATTGGGACCACGCCGTCTGGCTCGGTGGTCCTTCGCAGGATGCTCCGGAGCGTGTCGAGCACCGCAAGGAGCCTGCTCGTGTCACGCCGCCGGCGGCGCAGCAACTGAACGGCGATGCCCATGAGCCACGGGCGGCACGACGCGCGACCGTCGTAGCGCGCCGCGCTCTTCGCCGCGGCGAGGAACGTGGCGTGCACCAGATCGTCGACGTCCTCCGCGTCTCCCGTGACACGCGCGACGAAGGCGCGGAGCGGGGCCTGGTGACGATCGTAAAGCTCACCCAGTCCATTGAGCTCTCCCGTCGCAATCTGCTGCATGAGCTCCGCATCGGAGCTCGCGGACGCGCTTCGCGGGGATGTCGCGTGCGGGCCGCGAGCGCTCATGGCGTTCCCACCGTTGCGCCCACGCCGATGCCGACGGTGTAGCTCGGCAAGGGCGCGCTCGGCGAGCTCAGGCTCCGATCGGAGTCCGCGGCGCGTGTCAGGCCCACTTCGCCGTCGATGCCCACGAAGGGACGGAACACCGACCGCGGCCTGAAACCGAGCCGCATGCCGAAGCGCCAGCGGGACGAGGCGCCCGTCGACGCTTCTGATGGAGGGGCGCGTTGTGACTCGGGCGGCGGGGTAGTGCCGTTTTCTTCTCGAACCGCCACGGTCTCCGATTGCCCGAAGGTGACGCCGGACATGGCGAGGGCCGGCCCGGTGACGAGATCGAGCGCTACCGGTTTGAAATGGAAGCGTCTGCCCGCCAGGAGCGCGAGCTCGAGGGTAGTTTGGGTATCGCCGCCCAAGAGCGGCTGATAACCGTCGGCACGACCCTCGAAACCGACGAGCCAGCCGCTCGCCTCGACGAACGAGAGCGCGCCCACGCCGTAGCCGACTTGGCCGTCACCGATGCGAGCGCTCGTCATAATGGAAAGCTCGATACCGAGCGCGCGCGGCGAGCCAGCTAGCCCGGAAGACGCGGCACCGTTGCCCCTGTCGGCGGTGACGCTGGGTGGTTCGGCAGCGGGCGCAAGGACCGCCGGCGAAGTCGTCAGCGGCGCGGGCGCGCGGCTCGGTACGAGCAGCAGCGCCTGGAGCGTCGGCATGACGTCCTCCGGGCGCGGGGCGGTGCGCGACGCGGTGCGCCCGTCCGGCAGCGTCACCAGGACGCCGATCGCGGAGCCTTGCTCGACGCGAAGGTCCACGCGCGCGCACGTATCGAGCTCCGAGCGCGCCGCGAGATCCGCCCGCACGCGCCCGAGGAGCTCCGGCCAGCGCTCGCGAAAGGGAGCGTCCGCCTCGACGGCGACGACCCCGCAGCCGAGCTCCGCACCGTGCGCTCGAGAAGGCGCGAGCGCGCTCAGGGACGCCATGACGGCGATGAGTGGCGCGCGCTGTGTGGCTCGCATTCGGTACCTTTCACTCGTTTTCGCCGCAGACCCCCGAATCCTTCAGGTGACCCCCAAAACTGTCAGAAAAATGCCTCCACGCCCACGCTCGGGATGGTCAAGGGGCCGATGCTCGACGGTTTGCACTCGGTGGTCGCGCGGCCGTCGGGACCACCTTTACTTTCGCAGTCTTGCCCGAGTGACGTGACCTCCTTGCTGAGCGTCACGTTCTGGCCCTCCACGACGAAGGCGATCGCGCTCTTTTCGCCGAGCTGCCAGCGCTTTTCCAGTCTGAAATCAACGCGATAGAACGCCGGGTTGCGGTAGGCGTCGTAGGGCGGCACGGGGAAGCTCCCGTCCAAGTGTGAGTACGGCGTGCCAGAGGTGACGAGCAGCCGTCCGCCCACGCGCCAGCGGCGGCCGAGGTCGTAGCTCAGGATGGCGTTGAACACGTGGGTGCGGTCGTACTCGCTCACCACGTGCTCGGTGACGGTCGTTCCCTCCGGCGTGACGAAATGCGCGTCGCGCGCGCTGCGCGAGAGCGTGTACGAAAGCCAACCGCTCAGGCGTTTCGAGAAGGAGCGCCGCAACAAAAGCTCGCCGCCAAAGGCTTGCCCGCGTACCGGGGCGTTGCTCGGACAGACATAAGGCGGCACGGGCTCGCCCGGAGCGGGAGCAGGGCCCTCGCCGGGGATCGCTTGAAAGCAGCTCGCGCTGAGGTCGGTGAGACCCCAGAACGACGAATAAAACCCGGTGACCGTGAGCACGAGCTCGGCCGGGAGCGCGACTTCGACGCCCTGGCTGACTTGCGCGGCGCTCTGGAGCTGCTCGGCGCCGAACGGAAAGCCCGGCACCGTGACGATCGGCGCCGGCACGTCTCCGAGCCGCAAGCTCGGGTACTGGTGCGCGAGGCCGAACGTCGAGAGCCACGCGACGTTCCTCGTGATGCCGACGCGCGTGGCGAGGCGTGGGTCGACGGCCGGTAAGAGGGTTCTCTGGTGCCCGGTGTCCGGCGCCGCGCGGGGCCGCGAGGAACCGTAAAGATCGAAACGCGCGCCGGGCACGAGCTCGACGCGGGAGGCGACGCGCCAGACGAAATCGACGTGCAGCCCGGCCTTGAGGTTCGTGGGCGGCGGATTGGCGCTCGCGGGGACGACGGGCTCGCCGGGGCCGGCGCGAGTGATGCGAATTCCGTAGTCGTCGAGCGCTGCGTCGGCACCGGCTCGCAAGTCGACCCCCTCGCTCAACCTTTGTTCGAGCTCCACGCGAGCGCCGAGCGAGCGGTCCGTCATGTAGGTGGGCTGCGCGCCCCGCGAGTCGTAGCCACCCGTGAGCGCGAACCGGACGCGACCGCCGTCGAGTGCGTGGTCGTAGCGCAAGTCGACGCGATGAAAGTCCGAGACGAATTGCTCGATCATCTCGTTTTTCGCTTGCGGATCGCCGGAAGGTGAACGCTGCGCCAGGTAATCGTGGCTCCCGAACGCGAACAGCCCGAGCGTGTCACGGCGCCCGAGCTGGCCGCTCACCCGGGCCTGGTAGTCCCAGTAGCCGAGCGTCAGGTCGTCGGTCACCGCAGCGACGATGGGGCCCGGATAGCCATAGCGCCCGGCGACGAGCGCATGGCCGCGACCCTCGGCGAACGGCGCTTCGACGAGCGCGCCCGCGTCCACGAGCCGCAGATTGGCTTCGCCGTGCAGGGAGCTCGCCGGCTCGCGAGTCTGCCCGGCGACGATCCCGCCGGCGAATCCGCCGTAGCGCGCGGGCGCCGCGCTCGGGAAAAAGTCCACGCGCTCGATGAGCCCGGGGTGGATCACGCTCTGGCCCAAGCCGATGTGGAAGAGCAGCGGCACGCGGATGCCGTCCACGTAGTAACCCGCATTGTTCGGCGGCGCGCCGCGCACGTAGAAATAAGGGATGCCGCTCACGAGTGGCGTCACACCGGGGAGCGCTTCGATGGCCCGGAAGCTGTCGCCGAACGCTCCCGGCATCTCCCGGACCTCGCTCTTCGAGAGCGTCGTTTGCCCCACCTCGCGCCGCGTGCCCTGCACGGTGACTTCGGCGGGAGCCTCGGGCGGCGGCGCCGGCATGACCGCGGCGGGCGGAGCCGAGGCCCGAGCGGGTGGGGGCTCTCTGGCGGGAGTCAGGACCGGGGCAGGCTCTTGCTCGGTCGTGCTGAACGCGACGCGGGCTCGGACGCGGGCGGCGACGGGAACCTGGTCCCGTTTCGCGGGCACGAAGCGCCACGTCAACGCGGCCGAGCGCGCTTGCTCCGCAAACGGCTCGACCCCCTCGACGACCGTTGCACTCGACACCGACCCGTCCGCGGCCACGACGAGCTCGAGCACCACTTCCGCGTCATTTTCGCCGCCCGCGGGATACGGCACCTCGGTCGAGCCGAGCGGCACGGGCGGCGTCAGATTCGGAGCTGGCTCGGCGGGGGCGGCGGCCGAAGTGAGCAATACGATGAGCGCGACGCTCGCGGCGCGAAGAAAGCTCGGCATGGAGGGCGGCTCGTTTCGCCCCGTATTGCCTGGTCGGCTCGATTTCCTTCATCGTGCTCGACGGCTGTTCGCGGAAAATGCTCTCGGGCTACCCGTGGCCGGCCTGCACCATGCGGCCGACCGCGGCGGTCCAATCCGGCGGCGCCTGGTCGGGGTGGTGGTGCACGACCTTCCAGACTCCGCCCACCTTGTGCACGACGTTGGTGCAGTTGAGGCGGAGGATGAGTGGGCC
>DASUGE010000408.1:0-4154 GCA_036274215.1 Polyangiaceae bacterium
ACGAAGCGACAAGTCGATACAACGTCGAGCGGCGCCGAAGTATTATCGGAATTCTCGGGAGATGGAGGTATTCAGTGGAAGAGTCACTATCGAGATGGCGACACGCGGTCGTCGCAGCTTGTGCGGCACTGCCGGCCCTGACCGGTTGCTCGATCCTGTTCGTGACGGAAGCTCCCGCCAAGACGGGCTCCATCAGCGGACCACGCCCGGGAAACTGCACGAGCTCCGCCGTCGCCCCCGTCGTCGATTCCGTGATCGGCGGTCTGCAGGTTGCTCGCACGGTCGTCGCCGCCACCGCGGACGACAGCGTCTATTCGGATCCCAACCAACCCTTGAGCCGCCCAGCGGACGTCGGCATCGGAATCGCCTTGTCCGCTCTCTTCCTCGCTTCCGCCGGCTACGGCTACTACGAAACGTCGCACTGTAGAGCGCTGAAGGAACACCACACCGGCGATTTCTCGGAACCTGATGGGGAGAGGCCGGACCCCGACGCAAGCGACGCGAACGACCCAGAAATGGACGACGCCTACACCCCCGCAAAACCCTCGCCGCGCGCAGCGGATGTCGTCCCTCCCCCACGCGGGAGCGCGCCGCGCCCCCCGGCGCCCGCGGCGAGCGCAGCGCCCGTACCGCCCGCACCCGCAAGCCCAACGTCCGCCGCGCCAGCGACCGATGCTGCGCCTGCCGTCACGCCGCCCGCGCCACCTATGAGATAGGCGCAAGCATCGCGAAGCGATGATTGGCCCCGCTGCGCGGGGCGTGCACTGCTCTTTCGCTGCTCGCTCATCACGTCCCCGAAGCCACGGCCGGACCGCAACCCTCGCGCGCTCACCTCTTGCGGCGCCCCGGAATCAGCGTCGGAATCACTTGTCTGCGATTCTTGCGGTAGATCGCAAAATCGCTATCGAAGGTTAGAACTCTTACGGTGGCGTCGAGCTCGCTCATGCGGACGAGGCAGGCGTCGGCAAGGGACATGGGCACATCAGCGAACCTGCGCCTGAGCGCTCGAACCGCCTCGATCTCCGCGCGCAGTTGAAAATCGATTCGCATACGCAGCGGCGCCCGCGTCAATTCGGCCTAATACGCGATCTCGCTGCGCGGCCCCACGAGCTCCACGTCGATCGCGAGCGGCTTCTGCCCCGTGAGCGCGACGCTGCGGGCGTCGGGCTGGCTGCCGCCGACGAAGATGCGGTGAGTGCCGGGCTCGAGGATGCGGCGGCCGGCGTCGTCGATCAGCGAGAGGTCGCGCGGCGTGAGCGCGAACGACAGCTGGCGCGACTCACCGGGCGCGAGCGTGATGCGCTCGAAGCCGCGGAGCTCGTGGTGCGGCACGGTCGTCGAGGCTTCGAGATCCTTCACGTAGAGCTCGACGACCTCGTCTCCCGCGCGAGAGCCCACGTTCGTCACGCTGACAGTCACCTCGACGGTGTCGCCCGCGCCGAGCTTCGGTTTCGAGACGGCGAGGCCCGAGTACTCGAAGCGCGTGTACGAGAGGCCGTACCCGAACGGGTAGAGCGGCTCCTTCTCGAGGTAACGATACGTGCGGCCGCAGAGCGCGTAGCTCGAGAAATCCGGCACGTCGTCGAGCGAGCGCGGGAACGTGACCGGCAGGCGCCCCGCCGGGTTGTAGCTGCCGAAGAGCGCGTCGGCGATCGCCGTGCCCGCAGCTTGGCCGGGATAAAAGGCCTGCAGGATCGCGCCCACGTGCTCGTCGGCCCAAGCGACCGAGAGCGCGCTACCGGAGAGGATCACGAGCACGGTCGGCTTGCCCACGGCGACGACCTCTTCGAGCAAACGCTGCTGCAGGCCCGGCAGCGCGAGCGTCGACTTGTCGCCCGAAGCGTCCGAGTTGCTGGCGTCACCCTGCTCCCCCTCGATCGTGGCATCGAGACCGAGACACAGGACGACTGCGTCCGCGCGCTCGGCCATGCTGCGCGCTTCGGACAGAATCGCGGAGCGACCGAGCCCTTCCGCCTTGTCGCCGGTGCGTTTAGCGCCCTCTGCGTACCAAACTTTGGTCGCGCGCGAGACGGCGGCGCGGATCCCGGCGAGGGGCGTCACCGATCGCGACGGCATGCCGTGGTAATTGCCCACCAAGACCAGCGGATCGTCGGCGTTCGGCCCGATCACGGCGATGCTCGTGAGCTCCCGCGAGAGCGGCAGCGCCCCGTCGCGGTTTTTGAGGAGCACGAGCGACTCGCGCGCTGCCACGAGGGCGAGCTCGCCGTGCCGCTCGCAGTCGTTCACCTCGTACGGGATCGAGGCGAACGGCACGCGCTCCGGCGGGTCGAACATGCCCAGCCGAAAGCGCGCGCGGAAGAGCCGTGCGAGGCACACGTCGAGCTCGGCTTCACTGAGCAAGCCCTGCTTCACCGCTGAAGGGATGTGCTCGTAGGTGCAGCCGCAGTTGAGATCGCAGCCGGCCTTGACGGCCATCGCCGCCGACTCCTCCCACGTCTTCGTGACCTGGTGGTGCTCGTGGAAATCGCGGATCGCCCAGCAGTCGCTGACGACGTAGCCCTCGAACTTCCACTCGCCGCGCAAAAGCTCGACGAGCAGCTTCTGGCTCCCGCAGCACGGCTCGCCGTTGGTGCGGTTGTAGGCGCCCATGATGCTCTCGGCCTTCGCCTCCGTGATCGTGGCGTGGAAGGCGGGCAGGTACGTCTCGTGCAGATCCTTGGGTGACACGACGGCGTCGAAGGCGTGGCGGAGCGCCTCGGGCCCGCTGTGCACGGCGAAGTGCTTCGGGGTCGCCACGAGCTTCAAGTACTTCGGATCGTCGCCTTGGAGCCCGCGCACGAACGTGACGCCGAGGCGCGCCGTGAGGTGCGGGCACTCGCCGTACGTCTCGTGACCGCGGCCCCAGCGCGGGTCGCGGAAGATGTTGATGTTCGGGCTCCAGTAGGTGAGGCCCTTGTAGTAGCCGCGGTCGTCGTGGCGCAGAAACTCGTGGTGCTTCGCGCGCGCTTCGTCGCTGATGGCGACGGCAATCTCGTGGAGGCGCCGGACGCTCCACATCGCCGCGAGGCCGATCGCCTGCGGGAACACCGTCGCGATGCCGGCGCGGGCCACGCCGTGAAGTCCCTCGTTCCACCAGTTGTAGGCGGGCACGCCGAGGCGCGGCACTGCCGGCGCTTCGTGCAGCATCTGACCCGCTTTCTCTTCGAGCGTGAAGCGCGACACCAGATCGCGCACGCGCTCGTCGAGCGGCAGCTCCGGATTCATGAACGGCAGGCTCACCGGCTCGGTCACGCGGGGTTCGGCAGGCTACCGTCGCGAGATTGCCACGGCTAGTGGACATTCCTCGCGCTCTGCCTCAGTTGATCCCGAGGCACTCGGCGATGAAATCGCGCGGGCAGCAGAACTGAGGCAGCGGGGTGCCTTGGCCGGTGCTCGGGCAATTCGCGCTGATGAACTCGTAGTCGCCGCTCACGCCCGCGTTACAGGTCCAGAGCGCGTCCTCGCCGACCGTGCAAGGGCCGCCCTCGGTCGCGTACAGGCCGTAGCAGTCCGTCGTCGGGCAAGAGCCGCCATCGAGGGTCATGCGTGTCCCGCCACCGCCCGCCTGCCCGCTCCCGCTCACGCCACCGGAGCCGGCGTCGTGCGAGCCGCCACCACCGGCTGTTTCGGTACCGCCATGACCACCGGCCGTGTCCGTGCCGCCCTGGCTCGTGCCGCCCGCTCCAGCGCTCGTGCCTCCGGCGCCGGCGTGCTCGTTCGAGATGCCACCACCCCCGGCGTGCGAGCTGTCGGTCCCACCGCTCCCGCCTGCGGCAGAGCCGCCGCCCCCGAAGACGTCGCCCGTACCAGCGGTCCCCGCGTGGCTCTCCCCCGAGCCACCACTGCCGGCGTGACTCGAGCTCGTGCCGCCGGAGCCGGCTTGGCTCGAGCCGCCGGTGCCGCTCGAGCCACCGTGACCCATCCCCGCCGCATCGTGGGAGCCCACGAGCTCCTGCTGTCCCGAGCAGCCCGCAGCTCCACCCGCCCCAAAGCCCACCGCCACCAGAATCCATCCCAGCTTGGTCATGCCCGATCTGTTGCGTGAGCGTGCCATCCCGGACCTTTCCGCACTGACAATGGTCCGTTTTTCGGGCCCAAGCTACGTTGATTGAGCGTGCTGCGACTGCTTCGCTTCCCTCGCTCGACGACTGCGC
>DASUGE010000409.1:0-6405 GCA_036274215.1 Polyangiaceae bacterium
CTCGGGGCCTTGGGCAAGGTTGCCACGGTGCATCCGTTCCACTTCGCGAACTGATCGGTCTGGGTGGTTTGGGTGACGCTCTCCTGCAAGCCACCCGAGCCCAGATAAGGGATGGGCTCACAGCTCGTCGGATTGGTGACGCCTCCGCCGGAGTGACCCACCGCGGCGCGAAAAACGCCCGGCCGCGAGCAAGCGAGCTGCCAGGCCTCGGCGGCACCTTGACTGAAGCCCTCGAGCATCACGCGCGACGTGTCGATGCACAGATCGTCCTCGACGGCCTTCAGCACGGCGTCGACGTAGGCGAGGTTGTCGCCGGTTCTCCAGTCGCCGTCGACGGCCGAGAGCGCCACGAAGATGGTGCTGCCGTTCGACGGGCTCCAGAGCCCGAAGTAGCTCTCTCCAGCTGTCTCCTTGTAGGAGCCGCCGTATCCGTGCAAATCGAGGATGAGCCGGTAGGGATGCGAGTTGTCGTAGTTGTCGGGCCAACGCAGCGCGTACTGGCGGTTCGTGCCGGACACCGAGAGGCTGATGGCGCTCGGATTCGAATTCGACGTGCTGTTTTTGAGCGTCGGGGCTTTCCCGCAACCGCCGCTCTGGGCCGCGCCGCCCGCGCCGCCGCTCGCGCCCGCACCGCCGCTCGCGCCTGCACCGCCGCTCGCGCCCGCACCGCCGCTCGCGCCACCGGCACCCGCGTTTCCCGCGTTGCTGGCTCCGGCCGCCGAAGCACCACCGCGCCCGCTCGCGCCGGCCACAGGATTGCTGCCCGCCATCCCACCCGTTGCGCCCGAGCCGCTTCCGCCCGTTTGAGCCGTGCCTCCGCCGCCGGCCGTCCCCGTACCAGCGCTCGAGCCGCCCGCACCGGAGCCGCTTCCGGCGCCACCCGTCGTTGACGGAGTGCCCGCGCTCGGAGCGCCACCGGTTGGGTGCGACCCACTCGCTCCGCCCGTTGCGGCGCCGGCATGGCCGGCAATCGCGGCGCTTCCGCCCGTCATGGTGTCGGAGCCCGGCTCGTTCGCGGCGCACGCGATGGCCGAGCCGACACCGGCGAAGAGCATTGCCGTCCGAGCGCTCATGGATTGCATCGCATCGCTCCTCGAAGGGTCATCGCGCCACCGCTATCGCTGCAGTGGCTCCGCGGTCACGTTTCTGTCGGCTGCTGCCTCAGCCCGGCGTGAGGACGGTGGCCCAGCCATGCGAAGGTACGTCGAACTGGTAGGTCGTGCTCCCCACCTGCAAGGTCGTGGCGGAGGCCGCCGCCCCCTTGTTGTAAATCTCGGTGACGATGCTGCCGTCGGGGTTCAAGAACGCGATGGCATCGGTGCTGCCCTTCACGTCGATGAGGATCGCGTTCGGCTGCAAGTACTGGGAGAAGTGCCGGAACGCGTAATACGCGGGGGTGACGATGAGCTTCTTCGCCGAGCGGTCCACCGTGAGGAGCGCGTTTTGCGGCCAGCGGTCGAGGCTCATGCCGATCGTGTCGAGCACCATGTTCCAGGCGCTGTATCCGTTTACCCCCGCCACGATCCAATCGCGGATGAGCTGCCAGCTCTCCTCGCCGTAGAGGTGATCGTTCTGCGGCTTGCTGGAGCTATAGCGGCTCTGATCCCAGTACGGAGTCGAGAAGTTGTAGTTCCCGCACTTGTGCTCCGTCTGCCAGACGGGCGCCTTCGCGGCGAGGCCAGCCACGGCGGCTTGCAGGTTCCACTGCACGCCGAAGCCCTTGATGTACTTCATCGCGTCCGCGTCCATCGCGGCGGCCTTGGCGATGTTGGTGTCGTCGGGATCCTTCGACATCGTGCCGCAGTAGATCTCGGCTTTGATGTTGCGCTCGGCGAAGGTGGGGCCGAGGTACGTCTTGATGAAGTCGATGAACTGGGCCTGAGTCCAGTGCACGCGCGCGTAACCGGGCTCGTTTTGCGGGTGGATCGCGACGAGCGTCAGGCCCTCCTTCGCGTACTCCTCCACGAAGCGCGCCATGTAAAGCGCGTGCGCGCCGAGCGTCTGCGCGTCGTTCTTCATGTTGGAGCCGCTCTGCATCCACGAAGGAACGACCCAGGGGCTCGCCCAGAGCTTGATGTCGGGCCGCACGGCGAGCGCCGCCTTGATGTACGGAATGAGCTTCTCTTTGTCGCGAGCGATGGAGAAGTCGTCCATCGCGTAGTCGCCCACCGTATCGTCGAGCGTGTACCAACTCATCGAGTAGTCGCTCGCGCCCATGGGGAGACGCCCGTAAAGGAAGTTGGCGCCGTCTTTCGCGTCGAAGAGCAGCTTCATCGCCTTCGACACGTCGTCCGCGCTGAGGACGGAGAGCGCGTCCCACCCCATCTCGTTGAAACAGCCGCCGAACCCGACGAACGGCTGGTGCTTCGCGGTGGCGTCGACCGTGAGCGTGGGCGTGCCCGCGGTGACCATTTCGAGCTTGCCGGTCGTGTTCCAGTAGTCGTTGGCGGCCGAGGTCACGAACGCGGGCAGCGTGCTCGTGCCCGTGCCGGCGCCGCCCATCGTGCCGCTTCCGCCGGCCATCCCGGCATTGCCGCTGCCGGCGCCGCCCATTGCACCCGCGGCTCCGCCGCTGCCGCCCCCCGAGCTCCCGGCCGTGCTCCCCCCGGTTCCAGCCGTCGGCTGCCCGGCGCTGCCCGCGCCGGCGCCGGCGCCGCCACCGGGTGACGTGGTCCCCGCGGAGCTTCCCCCCACGGAGCTCGAGCCTGCGCTGCCGCCCAGGGCGCCGCCGGCTCCGGCGCTCGTCATGCCGGCCGTGCCGCCCAGGGTACCGGTGCCCGACGCGCCGCCATGGGCTCCCGAGCCGGCCCCGCCGGGGTTGGAGGAAGGCTCCGACGCGCAGGCGACGAGACCCAGCGCGAGCACGCATCCGACGGTCCCGGGAATACTACGCATACGGTTTGTTCGGGCAGTGGGGGCTCGAGGTCAAATCCGTTCAACGGAAAACAGATATTGTCACCACTGCATGTCTGCCATGGATTTGCGCACCGCTTCGTCACGACAGCCAACTCGGATTTATCCTCTCTCGCTGATCGCTCGGACCGATTCGTCCGTCGCTCGGACGCTGGTTCTTGCTTACTTCGCCGCGCTCGCCGCTGCGTGCGGCAACGACGGCGCGTCGCCGGGCGGCCAATCAGGTAGCGGCGGGACGGGCACGGCTGCCTCGGGGGGGACCTCTTCCGGCGGCGCTTCTTCGGGAGCGAAGGGCGGCTCCGGCGGGAGCTCGGGCAGCGGAACCGGGGGAAGCTCGGCCACCGGCGGTGGGGGAAGCGCGGGCAGCAGTGGCGGCAGCGGCGGCAGCGTCGGCGGATCCTCGGGCGCAACCGCGGGCGCGGGTGGTACCGGCCCGGCAGGGTCGGGCGGCGCGTCGCAAGGCGGACAAGGCGGATCTCAGATGCCGAAAGGGGGCGACGGCGGCATGAGCGGCACCGGTCCAGCGGGCGGTGCCGGGCAGTCCGGAGCCGGCGCTGGCGGCGGTGCAGGCGCCGCTCCCACGCCGGACGCCCTCGTGACGTCGGCGCAAGGTGCTTACTGGGCAACGGGGACCTTCACGGATTCCACCGCCAGCGCGACCGTCACGATCGACACCAGCAAGACCAACCAGACGTGGGACGGCTTCGGTGGCGCCTTCAACGAGATGGGCTGGAGCTACCTCACCTCGAAAGCGATGCAGGACGAGGCCTTGCAGCTGCTCTTCGGTGCGGACGGCTGCCACTTCGCCTGGGGCCGCATCCCGATCGGCGCGAGCGACTACGCGATGGATCGCTACACGCTCGACGAGACGGCCAACGACACATCGCTCACCAATTTTTCCATCGAGCGCGACAAGCAGAAGCTCATCCCGTACATCAAGGCCGCGCAGCTGGTGAACCCGAGCTTGAAGTTCTGGGCAAGCCCCTGGACGCCGCCCACGTGGATGAAGTCGAGCCCCTACCAGTCGCCCGGCAACCCCGTGAACGCGTTCGACGGCGGCACGATGAAGAGCGACGACGCGATCCTGAAGGCGCACGCTCAATACTTCGTGAAGTTCATCGCGGCCTACGCCGAGCAGGGCATCAAGATCGACATCGTCGCCCCGCAAAACGAGCCGAATTACTCGCAGAATTACCCTTCGGCGATCTGGTCGGGCAGCACGTTCGCGACGTTCGTCGGCAAGTACCTCGGGCCTGCGCTCGCGAGCGCGAACCCGACGGCGCAAATCATGATGGGCACGATGTCGAACAACAACAGCAACGCCGACGTCGCCGTCGCGAACGCCGCGTTGGGGGACGCGACGGCCAAGGGCTACTTCAAGGTGATGGGCGTGCAGTGGGGCATGTCCGACGCGAACCAGATCAACAACCTGAAGAGCAAGGGCCCGGGCATTCCGATTTGGCTCTCCGAGCACAAGTGTGGTGGTCAACCGGGCGCCAACGTCGCGACGGCTCCGAACGATCTCAGCTACGCCAAGGAAAGCTGGGGCTACATCCGCGATGCGATGAAGAACGGCCTCACGGCGTACAATTCGTGGAACATGGTGCTCGACAAGGGGGGCAAGGGCATCGACAACACGCGCGTCTGGGCACAGAACGCGCTGCTCGTCGCCGACGGCGGCACGATCACGAAGACGCCGGCGTACTACGTTTTCCGGCACTTCTCGCAGTTCGTCGTTCCGGGCGCCAAGCGTGTCGACGCCTCGGGCGGCGACGCCATCGCGTTTCAGAACCCCGACGGCAGCGTCGTCGGCGTCATGTACAACAGCGGCGGCGCGAACAACGCGTACGTCGTCGCCATCGGCTCGAAGAAGGTGCAGTTCTCGATGCCCGGGTCCGGCTGGGCGACGATCAAGATCAACCCCTGAGCGGGGTCGACGGCTGAGCTAGCCGCTCTCGTCGCGCTAGAAAGCCCATTCGAGCTTCGAGCGGTGACGACGGTCGCCGCTCGAAGCGGCTAGCCTGGTCCGCCGTAGAACACGATGCGCGCGCCGATGAGCGCCTGGTGCGCGTGGAGCGATTCGCTCGCGAAGAGGATGTATTCCGCGGTCGGGGCGACGGCGAAGTGCTTGGCGCGCAAGAGCTCGTATGCGATGCCGGCGCCGCCCACCGAAGCGAGCCCCGACTCGCCCCGCGGTCGCTTCGGCCCGCTGCCGTCGTCGCCCTTGAGGGTGATGGTGCCGGCGCCGACGTTTCCGAACAGCGCGAAGTCGCGCAGCGCGCCGCCGCAGGAGTAGAACGGATACGTCTCGACGCGGATCAGGAAGGCGCCGCCCGAGTAGTTGCCGCTCGGCCCGTTGCCGCCGAAGTAGCCGCCGCCGACCCCGAACGTGAACCAGTCGGTGAGCGCGCCGCCGAGCCACGCTTCGAAGCCGAACCCGCCCGCGAAGCCGCTCTTTGCCTTCCAGTCGGGCTGGTCGATCTTGTCGATCTCGTTCGGGTAGCCGCTGGTGCTGCCGAGCACCAAACCCGGCGAGAAGCCGAGCACGAAATCCGAGCGCCGCTCGGCCTTCTTGCCGTAGTCGCCGCTCCAATCGTCGGCGGTGCTCTCGGCGAGCGCGGTCGCGCCCCAAGCGAGGGTGGCGAGGAACGTGGCCGCGAACAGCGACGAGCGCATGCTCGGGGTTTGTTCGGACAGCGCGGCCCGGTCGTCAAGGCTTGTTCTTCGGGCGCCGCGGGCCGGGCTATCATCGGGCTTCGATAGCCACGGATGGCGCTCTCGAATCTCTTCGGCCTCGGCAGACTGGCGCTCTTCGCCGCCGCCCGGGCGCTGCCCGACGGCACCCCGGGCTCCGTCGTCGAGCACGCGTTCGCGGACGGCAGCGCGCGAGCGCGGGAGGGCCTCCTCGCGGCCGTCGAACGCGCGGCCTTTGCGCTCGGACTCGAGACCAAGCGTCGGGAGCAGGGCGAGCGGGTGATGCTCACGGACGAGCACGCCATGGCCGTGCCCGGCGTGTGGCCGTTCGGCGCCGCGGCGTGGCTCGCCTGTTTCGAGGCCGCGCGGGCGACCCTCGCCGAGCAAGCCAAGAAGGGTGGCATCGAGCGCATCGGTCCCGACGAGCTCGGCGCCGTCTACGAAGGCATGCTCGCGCTCGGCGTCGAGCTCGCGCGCGTGCCGAGCGCCGTGCTTTCGCTGCCGCGGTCGGCTGGAGGCGCGCAGCTCGATCGGCTCGTCCCCTCCGATCGGCTGACGAGCGGCGAGCGGCGGCGAGCGACGCCGGTGAAACCGGGACGCGTCGCCCTCGTGCAAAGCGCGGATCGGCGCCGCTCCGGGTCGCACTACACGCCCCGAACGCTCACCGAGCGCGTCGTCGAGGCCACGCTCGCCCCGCTTTTGGGCGACGCGCCGGCGCCCGACGCCGTGCTCGCGCTGCGCGTTTGCGATCCGTCGCTCGGTACGGGTGCTTTCGTGCTCGCGGTGTGCCGGTACCTC
>DASUGE010000410.1:0-3403 GCA_036274215.1 Polyangiaceae bacterium
TCATGTTGGCGTAGTAGGGCGCTTTTTCGTCCTCGAGCTGACTCCCCTCGCACGACAGGACCGTGATGTCGTAACCGAGCATCTTCGGCACGCTGCTGTAGAGCGTCGTGTAGGCGCCGGGGAACACCGTGCCGTTCGCGAGCTGACTCGTGCCCAGGCTGTCGTTCTTGGTCGGATTACCACCCGCGTAGAGGTGGACGCGCGCGGCGCTGCCGTCGATGCCGAACTCGCTCTCGTCGATGCCGATGCGACGCAAGAGGCACTCGAGCGCGTCCGAGCCGCCGGTGACGGCTGCGATTTTCGGGATGCTGCCTTCCATGCGGTTACGCGGAAGGCGGGTCTGATCAGCGGGGAGCGCGGTCGCCGTGCACGACGGCACGTTCGCGATGGTGACGACGCGACGCCACTTACCGACCTGGATGACGAGCGGGATGTTCGCTCCCGACGGCACACCGGTCAGGCGGAAGGCGCCGGTCGTGTCGGTGAGCGTCGAGGTGACGACGTTGACGTTGCCCGCACCGCAGCGATCGCAGGTTGCGCCCGAGGGAACGTCGGGCAAGGGGAGCGCGTCGTTCGGGACGTAGACGACGGCGTTGTAGATGGGGTTCGTTCCCGCCGGGTCGCGCACGACGCCCGTGAGCACCGTCGCCGCTTGTCCGCCGGTCGGGCAGTTCGTCACCTGGCATTGCAAGCGCGTGCAGGTGGGGCCGCCGGTGCCGGGGCAGACGTTCGGCGTTTCCATGCCGCACGTCATGCCGTTTTCGCACGTTGCGGGGCACTCGAGAATGCCGCCGCAGCCGCTGCCGATCGTCCCGCAGTACTGCTGCATGCCCTGCGCGTTGTCGCAGCTCACCTTGGTGGGGCAGTCGGTGGCGCCGCACACGCCTTCGAGCATGCCGCCGCCGCAGGTGTAGCCGGCCGGGCACTCGTTGCAGTGGAGCGTGCCGCCGCAGCCGTCGCCGATGTCGCCGCAGAAGGTGTACGCACCCATCGCGCAGGTGAGCGGCACGCAGCCGGGCGTCACGCACACGCGCCCGCGGCACTCCTGACCTTGGGGGCAGGCGCCGCAATCGTGACCGTGGCCGCAACCGTCGCCGATCTCGCCGCAGAACGTGGTGCCGCCGACCGTGCAGGTGTCGTTCGGTACGCAATCCGCGCCGCCCACGCAGACGTGCTCTTCGCACATCCAACCCGCGTTCTCACAAACGCCGCAGTCGAGCGAGCCGCCGCAGTTGTCGCCGATTTGGCCGCAGTAGTCGCCGCCTTCGGGGTTGCAGATGACGGTGCCGCAACCGCCGGCCGTGCCGGAAGTGCCAGCGACGCCGATCGTCCCGGCGCTGCCGCCCGTGACGACGACGGTGGTTCCGCCGGTTTCCGAGGAGCCGCCCTTGCCGGAACCGCCGTTGCCTCCGCCGCCGGAATTTCCGACGCTGTTTCCGTCGGCCTTGCCGGGCGGTGAGGTTCCGGCGCTGCACGCTCCGAGCGCCGCGGCCGCGACCCCGATCACCAGAAGCGCCGACGCCCAGGGCACCACGCGAGCTCGGTACGACATTTTCCTACACGTCTCCCGTTCGGTTCGAACCCGACCCCGTGCAATGCGCGACCGCGGGCGCGCGATCACGGGTGACCCCGCGCTCATCGCCGGTGCCCCAGCCCTGAGCGCTCTCGCTGGAAGAATCCAGTCTCCTTGAGCGGATCAGCCGCGGAGGGCGCGAAGCGTGGGCTCGAGCAGCCGGCCGTTCGTCGCGAGCGCTTCGGGGGCCTTGTGCGTTGGGACGCCGTTCCAGTCGGTGAGCGTTCCGCCCGCCTCGGTGACGACCGGCAAGAGCGCCGCGGTATCCCAGAGCGCCATCACGGGATCGAGCGCGATCTCGGCGCGGCCGGTCGCGACGAGCGCGTACCCATAGGCGTCGCACCAACCGCGGTCTTTGCCGCACGCGTCGAGCAGGCGGGAAAACTCGGCGCCGCGACCGTTCTGGGCGGGCCACTTGGCGCTTGCGTAGACGAGCCGCGCGTCCGAGAGGGACGAGACCTCGGAAACGCGGGCCTTCTGTCCGTTCCACGTGCAGCCGAGACCGCGCGCCGCGGAGAGCATCTCCGAAAGCGCCGGCATGTGAACGACGCCCGCGACCGCCTCGCCCTCCCACTCGAAGCCGATGAGCACGGCGTAGAGCGGAACCCCCGAGATGAACGAAAACGTGCCGTCGATGGGGTCGAGGATCCAGCGCGCCGGCTCGCTTCCCGATTTCACGCCGTGCTCTTCACCGACGATCCCATGCGTCGGGAATGCGCGCTCGATGCGTTCGCGCAAGAGCTCCTCCGCGCCGCGATCGGCTGCCGTCACCGGTGTGCGATCGGGCTTGAGCTCGACGTGGGTGCCCTTTTGGAAATACTCGAGCGTGAGGGCGCCGGCCGCGCGGGCGGCGTCGACCGCGAAATCGAGCACGTTTCGGAGGGTTTTTTCGTCGAGAGCCGCCATGCGCCAGAGCCTCACACGACCCGGGTCACGCTTGCAATCCGGGGGCGTCGCTTCGAAGCTCGCCCCGATGATCCCCGGTAGGGCGCACCTCGTTTGGCTCGGTGAGCGGCTGCCGTGGGCGACCGTGCTCGCGGCGGCGTCGGCGGCCGCGCGCGGCGGTTTCGAGCGGGTGCTCTTTCACCACACCGACCGGATCGACCGCGAGCCGCACTACGCTCCGCTTTCCCGCGCGCCACGAGTCGAAGCTCGCCCGCTCGACCCGATCGCCCTCGTCGAGCAGGCCGGCGGCGGGAAGCTCGTCGATTGCTACCGGGAGCTCACGGAGCCGGCAGCGCGCGCAAACGTGCTGCGCGTCGCCTTGCTCCGAGAGCAGGGTGGCGTTTATGTCGACGCCGATACGGTGACGCTCCGGAGCTTTTCGCCGCTCCGCGCGCAGGGCGGCTTTTTTTGCGGGGAGGAGCGCCTCGTCTTTCCCGCGACGCGCGCGCCCTTCTTGATCTCGCGCCTCGATCCGCGCGCGCTCCTCCGCACGACCGCGCGCGACGTTTGCCGTCGCTTGCCTCGCGGTTACCGCGCTTTCCGGCGCATCGAGCGTTTCTACGGAACGGCGCCCAACAATGCCGTGCTCGGCGCCGAGGCCCGCCACCCTTTCGTCGAGGACCTCGTGGGTCGCATGCAAGCGCTACCGAAAGCCGAGCGCCGCGTACGCTACGCGCTCGGCGTGCATCTGTTGCAGCGCGCGGTGGCCGACTGGTCGGGTCCGGGCCTTCACGTCGAGCGCCCGGAAGTGTTCTACCCGCTCGGGCCAGAGATCAGCGAGCAGTGGTTTCGTCGTTACGACGCCGCGGACGCGAACGAAGTCGTCTCGTCCGAGACGCTGCTCGTGCACCTCTATGCGTCGGTGCGAATCAAAGAGAGCCTCGG
>DASUGE010000411.1:0-3040 GCA_036274215.1 Polyangiaceae bacterium
TGGGCCGAGCCGCGTGTGCTTCGCGTGTCACGCGCCGGACGGCGAGCGACCGAGCGCGAGCGCTGCCGCAATCTGGGCCGGCCGTGGCGGGCTTCATCCGGAGACGGGCGCAGCTTTCGCCGGCAGCGCGCCTCACGCCACCGAAACCCGCGGCTGCCTCGGCTGTCACACCGCGGGGCCCGATTCCTTGAGCCGCGGCAAAGGGCACGCGTTTCGAGCAACGCTCACGATCTGCTCGCGGTGCCACGACGCGGCCGTCCCGCGCTCGCCGGCGCTCGCGGCGCGCGCACGGGCGCTCTTCGAACGGCTCGCACCCGAACGGGCGCGCGCTCCCGAGGGCCAACCGCCCCACGCGCGTCCCTCGGACCACCCGCGAGCCGCCGCACGGCAGCGCGCGCTTCATAACGTCCTCCTCGTGCTCGAGGATCCCGCTGCCGACGTGCACAACCCGAGCTATGCAGCGCTGCTCCTCGACCGCGCCGAGCGCGTGCTCTCGCCTCCTGAGCGAGGAGACGCACCGTGACGCGACGAGCCCGAACCGTGGTCGCCCTCCCCCTCGCGCTGCTCGTCGCAAGCGGCGCTCCGGTCGCCGCCGCGGCGCAGACCGACGACACCGTGACGCTCGTGCGCCGCACTCCGCAAGCCGATTCCGGCACCCCGAGCGCGACCGCCGAACCCGCTCCCGCGCTCGTCATCCGCGCGGGCGCGTACTCGACCACGGCATTCGGCCTCTCGGGCGGCCATTTCTTGAACGAGCTCGCCGGAGCTCGTGTCGATCTCGAGTACACGCCGCGCTTTTCGCTCGGCTTCGGCCTTCTGTACGCGAACCTGAAAGGGAAATACGGTCGCGCGAGCAACGTGCTCCCGGAGGCGATGCTCGGCTATCGCGTGCCGCTCGGCCGCGTCGTCGGGCTGCCCTTTCACCTCGCCGGCGGGTACCTGCCGAAAAACGGGCCCACGCTGCGCCTCGGCGCCGGCATCGATTTCCGCCTCGCCGAAAAGGCACGCCTCGAGCTCGTGCTGCTCGAGCCGATGGTGTGGGTCACGAAGGACCGCCCCGAGTCGTCGTTGAACCTAGGCATCGGCTTCAACATGGCCTTTTAGTCCGGGGTCGTCCGTGTGTTACCGTATCGAGAGACGGTCGTCGCGAGGTGCCCGGCCGCTCGCTCTGTCGAGTGCCGCCCATGGATCTCGGCTTCCTCGATGACGTCCCCATTCCTTGCTACGTGGTTCGCCGCGAGGCGCACGACTTCGTCCTCGCCAAGCTGAACGCGGCCGCGCTCGCGCGAAGTCCCGTGCTCGAGGCCTTCATCGGCCGCCCCCTGACCGAGCTCTACAACGATCAGCCCGAGGTTCGGGTCGCGGCGTTCCGCGCCCACGAGAAGCAGAAGGTCGTCGAGCACGAGGTCGCGTTCAGGATGCACAACCGCACGGAGGCGACCGAGCTCCTGCGTCTCCGGTACGTGCCGGCGCCTCCCGACCTCGTGCTCATCTACGTGACCGAGCTCCAGCGCCCCGACATGGTGAAGGCCGCGCTGGACGAGAGCGAGGCCCGTTACCGGAGCCTCGTCGCTTCGCTGCCGGACGCCGTCATGCTGCGCGGCGTCGACGGCCGCGTGCTCTTCTGCAACGAGGTGGCGCTCGAGCTCTTCGGCGCGGCGAGCCAAGCCGAGATCTTGGGCAAGCGCGACGTGATTGCACCAGAGGTCATGGTGCACGACGAGCTCGGCGAAGCGCTCGACGCTTCGAGTACACCGAGCTTACGCGTGATCCAGACGGGGGTGCCCGAGAGCGACCTCGTGTACTCGTTCGCGAAGCCGGACCGCGTGCGCTGGATCCGCGTCGCCGCGCAGCCGATTCGAGCCGCCGACGGGCGTGTCACCGGCTCCGTCACGACGTTCACGGATCTGACGGAACGTTACGAAGCCCAAGCGGCGCTGCGCGCCAGCGCCACGCGCCTCGAGCTCGCCCTCGCCTCGGCACGCATGGGTATCTGGGAGTACGCGCCCGACAAGGACCATGGCTGGTGGTCGCCGAATCTGTCGGAGATCTTCCGCTTGCGTACCGGCGACCGCACCGGATTCGGCGTCTTCCTCGAATACGTTCACCCCGACGATCGGACGGCAATCGCCGACCGGCTCTCGGCCCTAGGAACGGCAGGTCACGGGGATTCCTACGAAGTGGAATTTCGCCTCGTCGGGCACGACGGCACGACGCGCTGGGCCCGCTGCTACGGCCGCGTGTTCGTCGAGGGTACCCGCCGCACGTTCGCGGGCACGATCATGGACATCACCGAGCATCGCGAGCTCGAGGAGCAGCTTCGCGTGGCCGGCCGGCTCGAGAGCATCGGACGGCTCGCGGGCGGCGTGGCGCACGACTTCAACAACCTGCTCGCCGCGATGCTCGGATCCCTCGAGCTCATCGAGGGTCACGTGGACGCGAGCGTGCGCGACGACCTCGCGACGCTTCGCCACAGCGCGCTGCGCGCGCGCGACCTCACGCGCCAGCTACTCGCCTTCGCACGCAAGCAAGCTCTGGTTTGGCACCGGGTGGATCTCGCAGCGCTCGTGAACCACGTCCACCTGCTCTTGAAGCGCCTGGTTGGGCCGCGCATCGAGATTTCCATCGTGATCGACGGCACCCCGTTCGTGAGCGCCGACCCCACCTTGCTCGAGCAGGTGCTCGTGAATCTGGTCGTCAATGCGCGCGACGCCATGCCCGAAGGCGGACGGCTCGAAATCCGCGTCGAGCTCGCTCCGCCGGATCCGGTTGCTGCGCCGCACGGGGTCGCGCGCCTCACCGTCAGCGATTCCGGCGTCGGCATGGACGAAGCCACGCGCAGCCGGATCTTCGAGCCGTTCTTCACGACCAAGGGCCACGGCACCGGCCTCGGCCTCGCGAGCAGCTACGGCATCATCCAGCAGCACCGCGGCGACATTCGCGTCGAAAGCGAGCCCCAGCGGGGGACCCGCTTCATCGTGACCTTGCCGTGCATAGCGCCGGGTGAGGGCGTCGAAGAGCGTCCACGCCAGACGAGCTC